>NZ_JBJPHS010000001.1:0-214875 GCF_052939495.1 Phormidesmis sp. 146-12
GCAGTTGTTGCCGATGGTTGGCTTTCCCTCTGGCTAGAATAAATCAACCCTACCACTCTGGGGGACTTTGAACCTTGGGTTCCCCTTCGCATTGGAGGCAATTCGTCCCCTGATTCAGCAACGCCCGGCTATTAATTCGGCAGCCCCCTAAATCCCCCACGTGTGCAGGACTTTGAGCCGGAAATCTGGTTCTAAAAGTCTCTCAGAATTAGCAGCTTGGGCGGCAGAAGATTCAAGTAACGAATCGGAGATCGCCTTATTGAATTGATGGGGAAATGAAGGTAGATAATATCTGTTTCGTCGCTGCGGGAATGGACGTAAAGTAGCCGTGATAACAGGGCTGATTGGCGATCGCTTGTTCCACAATTTTGATGTAGAGGTCTTCTCCGGGGGCGGCGGCGAGCGTGATTTTGAGGTTACTGAGCAAGGGAATGGGCTGCTCGGTTTTGAGTTCTGCTTGTTTGGGCGAGAGTTTTGTAATCCATCCAGAGCGTTGACTGCCTGAAATGTGTTTGCCGTCGAGAACAAAAAACTGGATAGGAATGGGGGCGGTGAGTTCGTGAAAAACCTGTCCTGTCTTGGGTAGAAATAGATTGAACGGTTCCCCAATACCACCGATGTCGTAGATCATAATTGGTTCTTGAAAGCCTTTGGGCTGGATGGGAATTTGCCCATCAATGCGAACGATCGCCCCGACTTCGTGCAGTGTGGATTCAGAAATCAGAATCTGACCGCCGACGGTGTAAGACTCGATGCGCCCGGTCAAATTAACATTGCTGCCGACGACCCCGTATTTTGCTCGCTTGATCGATCCAATGTTGCCAACGACGACTTCTCCTGTGTTGATTCCGATTCCAGTTTCTAAATTAGGGATGTCTAAAGACTGGATCTGTTGATTGATCTGATTCATGGCCAATTGCATTGCAATAGCGCAGGCGATCGCGCGATGAGCATCATCTTCTGACGGCTGTAGCGCCCCAAAAATCACCAAAATTCCATCACCGATAAACTCATCGATCGTGCCGCCGTATTGGGTGATCACATCGGCCATCACTTCGAGATAAATGTTGAGAAAATGCACGACTTTTTCGGGCGGACAGCGCTCAGAAATGGCCGAAAATCCGCGAATATCGGACATGAGAATCGTGACTTTGCGACGATCACCGCCAAATTTTAGACCGTCCGGCGTTTCTAATAAGCTGGTGACAACCTGTTCGGTGAGATAGCGGCCAAACGTACTGCGAATTCTGGCGGAGAGTTGAGCAAAATAAGCCGTCACCGCCAAAGTCGAACCGCCCAAAGCCAGCAGTCCCGGCACCAAAGGCAGCCACCAACCCACGAGAAACGCTGCATAAGCCGCCCCGATCGACCCCACCGCCGCTAAGGGAATCAGCGATCGCCGCCCAACAATCTGAAGCGGATGCCGAACCTGACCCGTCGGACGCAATAACCAGCTACCTGCCGTTCCTACAATCGACCAGACGAGAATCCACAGTAGCTCGATCGATTTGTCCCAGGTTTTGATCAAGGGGCGATCGTCGAGGGCAGTACTCAACAGTTGGCTGGTCAGATTGGCATGATAATAAACCCCTGGCATCTGAGGAGGCAGTTTGGCAATGTTTCGCAGATCGTTACTGTAGGGTGTGTAAAAAACATCTCTGAGACTTTCGGCAACGGGGCCAATTAGAACAATGCGATCGCGCAGTAAGTTAGTAGGAATTTTATTTGCCAAAACGTCTGACATCGAAACCCTCAAAAAGCTGGATTGAGTACCGCGATAGTTCAATAAAATTTGGTAGCCACCATCGTCCGATCGGACATAGCCACCATCATTTTCACGAAAGGCAGGTAATACAGCTTCACCAAATTTGATCTGTTCTTGCTCAGATACGGTTAAGGGTTTATTTTTCTGTTCTAGATAGATGGTCGCCAGCATTAACGGAAGTGACATCACATTGTTGTCATTTTGATCCGTAAGATAAAGAATTCCCCGTCTAATTTTTCCATCTGAATCGACGATGACATCGTTCGCTGCAACTTGATCGAGTTCTTTTAATTTGGGTGGCGGATCGATTGCGGCTCCTTTTCCATCACTGATTGCTTTTTTGATTCCAATCAGATTCGGGGTGGTTTGAAAAATTTGATTTAGCTGTTGATGTCCCGGTTCGACGGGCAAATCTCGGTAGAGATCCAGCCCGATCGCGGCTGGGGTTTGTTGTCTAATTTTGGTTAATAAATCTGCCAGCATTGTGTCTGACAGGGGCCATTTTTTGACTTTTCTCAGGTCAGATTCCTGAACCTCAACGACGACAATTCTTGACTCTGGCGATTCTACAGGGCGCAGACAAAACAATTGATCCAGGCTCCACCACTCTAGCGGTTGCAGCGATCCGCTATATCGAATGAGCATGACAAGTCCGGCGACACTGGGGGCGATCGCAATCACAATTCGCCATTGCCAGACTTTGTATCTTAACTGCTTCCACATATGTTGAACGCCAAAGATTTGATGTAGTTATCATGCCCACATGCTAGAACCTAATTCCTCTGGAATGTTAGACCGGAGTGCGAGAGGTGGAACGTTAGACATTATTGGACGTTAGACGTTAGAAATGAGAGTTCAATAATATCGAATCTTGTAGAGTGGGTTGAGCACTAGGGAAAGGCCCCGCCAACGGTTGAAATCGTGGAACTTTGCGTGGCTCAACCTACCTACCAATCGTCGGTTTTATTCAATCTACACTCCTTAAACTCGAACCTTACGTCCAACGTCCAACGTCTTCTTCAAGCCTCCTGTGTTGTATCCGAATATTTACTTAAATGAATTCCGGAGGACTGGATCAAAGCTTTGGTAAATATAAACATCCTCAACCATGTATTTTCTGTAGGGAATAATTTTTTTGGGCTATAACGATTGAGTGTTAGCCGTAATGTTCGCAAAGCTTTTTGTATAAAAATCACAAGACAATCGACAGACTTCTCAATCAAACTACTGTGAAAATGATGCGTCCATTTAGATTAGCGACTTTGATTTTGACGGCCGTTTCTATGTTGACTCTTTCAGAGTTAGCAGCGATCGACCTGACTTCTAATCCTTCGCCCTTGAAAGAAAACGCTGCGATCGCGGCTCCTCGTTCTAATTTTCGCTATCAACTGCCCAAAACCCGGAAGATTGTCAGCACTCAAGGAGCCGGGTCACGGACGGGTGGAGAAGCCTTACGGGTCAAAGTAGAACTGCTGGTGCCCAAAGATCACATAGCATTGACGACGGCTGGGCATCCTGCTTTTTTCTGGTATTTCTCCAGCGTTCCGACGGTGCCCGTAGAAATTGCTTTGTATAAACGAGGCGTGGGCACTCCGATTTTTGTGCAGCGTGTCCAGGTCAAGCAGGCGGGAATCTCGAAAATCGAAATGCCACAAAACTTACCAGAACTCACCCCCAATGCTGACTATCGCTGGTCAGTGTCTTTGATTCGTTCTGAAGATGAACGATCGACCAATCCCACCTATCAAGCCTGGATTCAACGAGTCCAACTGTCTGCCAAAGAAACCAAACAATTTCGGTTAGTTAACTCTGCTCGCGATCGCGCCATGCTCTACGCACAATCGGGCTACTGGTATGACGCATTGACGGCGATAGCCACTCCCTACATCAGCAAACCCAACCCCACATTACAGTCAGACTTAGCTCTGTTGCTCGATCAGGTTGGACTGGCGAGAACGATTCAGAAATGAGGGAGGAGGGAGGAGGGAAGAGGGAAGAGGGAGGAGGGAGGAGGGAAGAGGGAAGAGGGAGGAGGGAGGAGGGAAGAGGGAAGAGGGAGGAGGGATGGGTTCTGTGTTTTAAATTGATCTGAATTTGATGAATTTCTTTGCTTCGGTTGTAAATTCAGATTGCCTCCCAAATCTCCATCAATGAAGGCTCAATTAGAACGCTTGTTTAAAGTCCTCCAGAATGGGGGGGTGGGGGGCAGAAGCGCTAGACAACGAAGCGAAAAATCTCGACCCCTTGCGGGTAACTCGAAGAGATCGAACTACCGTCAAACCACTTATTCAACAGTCATTCCTCAAACCCAAAATCCAACACTCTGAACCCAAAATTCCACATCACCTTTTATCCCTCCTCCCTCCTCCCTTAATACCCTTCATCCTTCATCCCTTAATTTAGAGGTTTCCATGACTACGCTAGTTTCTATTGTGATGCCCAACTACAACCGGGAAAAGTACTTGGCAGCCGCGATCGAGAGTGTTCTCAAACAAACCTATTCAAACTTTGAGCTATTGATTTGGGATGATGGCTCGACGGATCAATCAACAGCGATCGCTCAACAATACGCGCAGCAAGACCATCGAATTCGAGTGGTGACAGCAGAACATCAAGGCGTGACGAAAGCGGCTCACGGCGCGATCGCTCAAACTCACGGCACCTACATTGGCTTTGTAGACAGTGACGATCTTCTAGCATCGACTGCACTCGCACAAACAGTTAGCATTTTGGAGCGGGAGGCGGCGATCGGGCTGGTCTACACCGACTATGTTGAAATGGACGCAGCCAGCAAGATTACAGGATATGGTCATCGCTGTCACATTCCCTACTCTTCAGAACGGCTGCTCGTCGATTTTATGACGTTTCACTTTCGGCTGATGCGGCGATCGACCTACGAACAATCCGGCGGCATCGATCCCAGCTTTTCGGGAACGGCTTATGACTATGATCTATGTTTGAAATTGTCCGAAGTTACCAAAATCCATCACCTCAGCCAACCGCTTTACTTTTATCGTCGTCATGCTGAGAGTATTTCAACCACTCAAAACGTGGAGCAGATTGTTTGGTCACAGCGAGCGATTGAGCAAGCGCTTGAGCGTCGAGGATTAAACGATCGTACAATCGAAGTGCAATGGTCTAATCGTGAGTTTCAGCTACGACGACGGACTGTAAACCCTTCAAAACAGATTCGTCAGGCTGCTGTATGTTCTCTGTTGGCAACCATTCCGTTAATGGCTCTCGTCGAAACACCGCTTTTAGCTCAAGTCACACCTGCGATCGATGGAACGGGTACGATCGTGACTCCCAATGCTACCCAAGTTAACGTCACGGGTGGAACACGCAGCGGAGCAAATCTGTTCCATAGTTTTAGTGAGTTTGGAGTAAGACCAGAGCAGATTGTTAACTTTGAATCAAGTTCGGCGCTACAAAACATTCTGGGGCGGGTTTCGGGCGGAAATGCATCGGTCATTGAGGGGCTGGTGCGGGTTAGTGGCGGTAGTACCAATCTGTTTTTGATGAATCCGGCTGGCATTGTTTTTGGGACGAATGCTCGGTTAGATGTGCCAGGTTCCTTTACTGCAACCACTGCAACGGGGATTGGATTTAACAATCAATGGTTCAATGCAGCGGGAGCTAACAACTACACCACGCTAGTTGGAACACCAAACGCCTTTGCTTTCACAACCACTCAACTAGGAGCGATCGTCAACGCTGGAAATCTCAGGGTGAACACTGGCAGTCTGATGCTACTAGGCGGGACAGTCATGAATACGGGACAACTCACAGCCCCACAAGGACAGATCACACTAACATCGGTGCCTGGGCAAAGTGTAGTTCGTCTCGGTCAAGTTGGGAGTCCTCTGAGCTTAGAAGTAACGCCCGATTCTACTTCCTCAAACTGGAGGCTCCCGATCGCGACGCTGCCCCAACTACTCACAGGTGGCAATCTTAGCAGTGCAACAGGCATTACGGTTAATCCGAATGGCACGATTCAACTGACTAGCTCGACAACTCCACTCCCAACGACACCAGGAACAACTTTAATTAGCGGAGAAGTAGTAGCTCCCGAAATCAATGTATTTGGCAACCAAGTTGGACTAATTGGAGCGAATCTCAATGCCTCTACACCCCAACAAGGAGGAACCATCCGGATTGGTGGTGACTACCAGGGCAAAGGAACCGTTCCCAATGCTGCCCAAACGTTTGTGAGTCCTGACACTCAAATTTTGGCTAATAGCCTACTAGATGGCGATGGCGGGCGCGTCATTATCTGGTCAGATCAGAACACTCAATTTTTTGGGTCGATCGCGGCTCAGGGTGGTAAGAATTCGGGTAATGGAGGCTTTGTCGAAGTGTCGGGCAAAGAGGCGCTCACGTTCAAAGGTCAGGTCGATGTGTCAGCGCCCAATGGTCGTTTGGGTAATTTGCTACTTGATCCAACGACGCTGACCATCATTGATGCCCCCGCAGGCGGAACCTTTGATGCAACAGCGGGAAACATTCCTTTTGGACTACCGGACAATGGAGCAAATACAGTCTCGTGGGGAGCGATCGGCGCGTTAGGATTTGGAGCGAATGTTAGCTTACAGGCGACGGGTAATATTACGATTAATCCGATCACAGGCAATACTCCCGGAATTACAACACCTGGTCTAGCTAGTTTGAATGCCGCTAACTTTAGTTTGACTTCTACCAATGGCTCTGTTATTTTTGCTAATCCAACCGACACTATTCAGGCAAGGGGCGGCAACATTACGATCGCTGGAAACAGTCTAAATTTGGGCAATCTAGATACTCGTTTTTTAGGCAGTACTAACAGTGGCATTGTCACGCTGACTGCAAACGGCAACATTACCGCCAATGATATTATTACTACGGGAAATGGCTATTCGGGTGGCAATATCAACATTACTAGCAATGCTGGAACCATCAATCTCAGAAACATCGACTCTAGTACTCTCGAAAGTGCCGGGCTTGCGCCAGTTGCCGGAAATGTCCAGATCACAGCCCTGGCAGGAAGCACTACGGCAAACTCTGTAAACGCATCTGCGACAAAAATTAACCCAAGTGGAGATTTTACAGCAACCGCAGGAACCATCAATTTAACTGCTAGAAACAACGTTACGGTAAACGGGGATATTAACGCTTCTGCGATCGCCACCAATGTCGATGGAGTAGCAGGCGCGATCGCAGGAACAGTCACTCTCAACTCAACCAATCCAACTCCCGGCAACAATATTCTGTTTAGTAGCATTAACACTCAAGCAACCAGCGATTTTGGAGCAGCCATTCTCGCGGGTGGGGCTGTTCAGATTGCGACCAACGGCCGCATTCAAGGCATCGGAACAACCGCAACAGGTGACACCATCAATACACAGGGGATTTTGGCTGGGGGCGGCGCAGTTCCAGGTGTTAGCTTGCAAGGAGGTGGCGTAACCATTCAGCAGGATGGCGGAGCGAACAATGATCCCTTTACGATCGGGAATTCTGCCCTAAACGGAACAGCCGGACCGATTAATACAGGCGGAGGCACGACGATCGCCGCAGGGACTTTTCCCGTTCTTCCCAATGGTGGCACTGCTGCCGGAACGCCTCCCGGTACTACCATCATCTCGGTAAACACGCCGCCCACCGTCACCACTAATCCGCTTTTATCTAACAATGCTCTCCCCAACCAAGCATTCTCTTTTACCTTCACTGCGAATACAGGAGATACTAACTTAGATAATACAACCGTAATCATTGATGCGATCGCTTCAGGAACACTGCGTCGAGGTAATACGATTCTTAATGTGGGCGATACGATCGTCGTCGGTGAAACACTCAACTACACGCCACCGACTAACACACTGGGCTTGCTGAATGCCTTTCGAGTCCGGGCCAGCGATCAAGTGTCTGACTCAACCCCCCAAGCGATCGCACTCAACATTCCCAGCCCGACAGTGACAAACTGCACAGTTGACTGTGTGAACAATCCTCCTGGCGGTCTCCCCACGCCCGATCAAATTACTCCTGCCAATCAGCCGCTACTCAATCCCAACATCACCCCCGAAGACCGATTTACGTCTTCTTTTGCCGACTATTTGGGAATCTTTAGCCCCGATCGCAAGACCGAAGATGATGGTCAAACCCTGGCTCAAAAGGTTGAAAAAGCCACCGGGGCCCGACCCGCATTTATCTATGCTAGTTTCGTCCCGGCTGACTTGAGTGGCACTGTTAGAACGGCCCGCACTACAGCCGCCCAGGAAAGCGATCAACTAGAACTACTCGTCGTCACTGCCAAAGGGCAACCCATTCGCAAACGCATTCCCGCCGCGACTAGAGCCAAAGTCCTGCGCGCAGCAGACGATTTTCGCAACGAATTGATTAATCAGAGAAACCTGGGAACCGACACCTACTTACAGTTATCACAACAGCTTTATGGCTGGATCATTGCTCCGATCGAGTCCGAACTTCAAACTCGCAACATCAACAATCTCGTGTTTTTGCCGGATACTGGATTGCGCTCAACGCCGATCGCTGCGCTCCATGATGGCAAAGGGTATCTCGTCGAACGGTATAGTGTCGGATTGATGCCCAGTCTGAGTTTGACCAATACAGTGATCACCGATATCAAGGATTCTCAACTGTTGGCGATGGGTGTGTCTCAAAGTACTCAAGGTCAGGAGCCATTACCCGCCGTCCCGGTAGAGTTGTCTACACTGGTCGCTAAAATCTGGCGTGGTCAGCTAGTTCTCGACACCCAAACCACGCTGCAAACTCTGAAAACCCTCCGAGGTCAACAGCGCTACGGCATTCTCCACATGGCCACTCACGCTTCATTCAATCCGGGGCCCGTCGGAGACTCTTATATTCAACTTTGGGACGACAAACTGAGACTTGATCAGGTGCGGCAGTTGGGGTTAAACGATCCGCAGGTTGAGATGATGGTATTGAGCGCCTGCAAAACCGCCCTAGGTAACGAGGAAGCCGAACTAGGATTTGCAGGGTTAGCCGTCCTTTCGGGGGTGAAAACAACGGTTGCAAGCCTTTGGGCCGTCAACGATGCTGGAACGGCTGCTCTAATTATCAAGTTTTATGAGAACCTGAAAACGGCTCCCACTAAATCAGAAGCCCTACGACGGGCACAGTTGGCTATGATCAAAGGAGATGTCTATCTCAAAGACGGACAGATTCAAGGATTAGGGGCGATCGGGGGCATTCCGTTACCTGCTGCCAGCGTCGATACTGTCGATGAGCCACTTTCTCATCCCTACTACTGGTCAGGCTTTACAATGGTCGGCAATCCCTGGTAAGCGTCTGCTGATACAAAAGATTGAAGGTCAAATAGAGGGTTGAATAGGGGCATCCCAATTGTGCAAAATCTCGGATTGCCCTCCTCACGAAGTGGGGCGAAGGGAGTCAGATCTCTGTTCCCTCTCCTTGGGGAGCTACCGTGTACACACAAGTCCGGAATCGCTTCGTTTCAATCGGCTTCAGCCCCCTAAATCCCCCATTCTGGGGGACTTTGACAAAGGAAAGATTTCCAAAGTTCAAAGCCATTACAACATCTCGAAGTCCCCCAAAATTGGGGGACTTAGGGGGCGAAGGGTCTCGGCAATGATCAATCAACTTGTGTGTACACGGTAGCCTTGGGGAGAGGGTTAGGGTGAGGGCAGAAAGACTGTGCTACACAATTGGGATGCTCCCGTTGAATCGTCTTCTGACAGAAGTGTTCAACAGCCGCAAAACCTGTCCTAAAGTGCTGATGTGATTGGTGAGTGATTGCGATCTGGATAAGAGACTTTAGACCATAGACTTCGGACTTCAAACTAAGTAGATTCTTAATTGTCTGTCTAATGTCTTTTGTCCAGGATCTGAAGTCTCTGCTACCCATGCTTCACTTGTTTGGAGGGTAACGGCTAGCCGCTTATCGTTAGCTCGGTTACTCTGCTACTTTGTTGCCACTTAAGAGATTTGTTAGAAACGATCGCGCTTGCTCTAGTGGCACATGTCTGGGCTTGCCTTTGTAGACAATCTGATACTCGCCTTCAAACTCTCCGTCGCCATACCCAGAGATCAAGTGTTGGTGAAAAGCATCTTCGGCAAGTTGGTGAACTTTATCTCTAAGACCAGCGTTTTCTGTAACAGTCATTGCTGTCTCCTTATGTACGCTTATAGTCTAACTGTATTAGATTTTACTTAAAAATACACCTACCTATAGTTCTAGCCCATTGGGAGGAGTTTATTTACAGTTGCTTTCTAATGGAATTGCAGCAAAAATCAACAGCCCACGACAACTTGCAGGGAACGATCGAGACAAAATTTTAGTTAAAGTTCTCCAAACTTGAGAGGCAGAAGCTCTGAGCAACGCAGCAGGAGAAGTCTATCGAATTAAGTTAGGAATCAGTAACACTCAGGATAGCGGCTCAACTCCTTAGATAGACGCAGACGACTCAAGCTAATGTTATCGTCTGATCGCACAAAATTACGGTTTAGCTATGGTTCTTGATCAGGGCACTGATGTCGTTCGCGTGAATGCTAGGAGAACCGATGCCTTCGACATTTTTAGCATTCAATATTATGTTGGGCCAAATCCTTATTTAGAAACAGCGGCAACGGTTTTTGACTTTGCGCTAACAGGGAATGCGGAACTGCTCCCTCTAGAGGAATACATCGCTGGCGTAGGCGATCGCTATCCCCATCTGCGCGAAGACTCTTATCCTACAGTCGCCCATTTATTTGCTCGTACCCTGACAGAAGTCAGCAAACTAGAAATGGATTTGCACTTCGATCGCTGGAGTCTCACCCCTATATCAAATTCTTCTGTTCGCATTGCGGTTCAGGCGCTTCATGCTCGGACTAGTCGCTCGATCGTTTATTGTGTATGGGATTGGTTTGAGGCACTGACCCAAAAGCAGCCGTTTTATCTCGATGATCAAATCGAAGTGCTGCAAGTGCTATTTCGGCAGTCGGTCTATGGTGGCCCGACGGTCTATGCATTGCTCAAAACGGCTCACGAGTTAGACATTCCTGCTTTCTATTTATGGGATGAAGGGCTAATGCAGTATGGCTATGGTCGAAAACAAGTGCGAGGAGTGGCGACAACGTTTGATACTGACAGCCACCTGGATTCTGACTTCACCACTCGCAAAGATGACTGTAAGGCGTTTCTGAGTACATTGGGATTTCCGGTGCCGACGGGCAAGATTGTGGGCGATGTGGAAGCGGCTCTCGCAGCAGCAAAACGAATTGGCTATCCGGTAGCCATCAAGCCTGTGGTTGGGCATAAAGGAATTGGGGTGACAGCAGATGTTAAAGATGCAGATGATTTAGAGTTGGCATTCGATCGCGCCGTTCAAGCCATTCCTTCAGAACAATCGATTCGGGTGATTGTAGAAACGAGTATTTCGGGGGCAGACTTTCGGTTGCTTTGCGTGAATGGTCGATTTGTAGCAGCGACTGAGCGCCGTCCGGCTTCTGTGGTCGGAGACGGGAGTTCTACGATTCAGGAATTGATCGATCGGGCTAATCAGACGGTCGAGCGATCGGATACGCCCACTTCTCCACTCGGAAAAATCAAGTGTGACGATGCAATGGAGCGTTATCTAGAGGAGCAAAATTTAACGTTAGATAGCGTTGTCGAATCTAATCGCACCGTTTATCTGCGTAAGGTTGCAAATTTATCTTCTGGTGGTCTGAGTAGTGATGCAACTCGTATTATTCATCCTGACAATATTGTGTTGGCGCAAGATATCGCCCAGCATTTTCGATTGACTTGTCTTGGGATTGATGTGATTGCCCGTGATCTGAGCCAGTCATGGAAAGCAGGAAACTTTGGCATCATTGAGATCAATGCGGCTCCTGGCATTTTTATGCATCTCAAGCCGTCGATCGGCGATCGGGTTGATGTCACGCATCACATTCTCAAAACCTTTTTCTCATCCAGCACTGATGCCCGGATTCCGACCATTACTTTCAACCGAATTTCTGTCCCACAGCTTGAAGAGATTATTGATCACATTCTGCTACACCACCCTGACTGGACGATCGGAGCCGTTTGTCGGTCTGCTGTGTTTGTCAATCGGTCTAAAAAGAATCTACATCCCGATTACAATACCAATGTTCAAAATCTATTACGCAATCCCAAACTAGATTTACTGATTGCTGAGTATGATGAGGCGGTACTAGACAAAGAAGGAATGGGCTACTACGGAAGTAACCTTGTAGTGTTAGACCAGCCTACTTCTACTGAGCAAATGCTGGCGCGGGATGTTTTTGAGGACTCGATCGTGGTCACAACCGAAGGAGAGAATGTTTCAATCCGCCGTGAGGGTCTTGTCGAACAATATCAACTCGGTGCCCAAGAGCCACTAAGTCGCGTCTATCTCAAGGAGATTGCAACGTTTTTATAGCAGCTTGTTGAGAGTTTAATTAGCAGCGTTGCCGAAGGCTCCTACGAAGCTAGGGTGTGTTTTAAAGCCCTTGGCTGCCGCTGCATTCCACCCGTGATTAGAATCCGGGCTAACAGAACAAAGTCCACTGAAAGGACTGAAACCAAGGAGTACTCCCTTTAATGGACTTATACCCAATCAATTAGTTAATGCTACAGATCCTTCGCCCCCTAAATCCCCCATTCTGGGGGACTTTGAGAATCCGAGACTTCTTTGGCTTGAAGTCCCCTACAAGTGGGAATTTAGGTTGTTCTCCAAGATCTGTAGCACTCAAAGATCAATGTGGTATGAATTCTGTTAGCGTGAACTTTCAGTTCAATGTGGGTCTGCAACAATAGCGAGAGAGTGTTAAAACGCATCCTAATATCACCTGACAGATATTCATGCAGGAAGTCGATTGATTAGATCGTCTAACTTGTCAGTAGCTCAGAAGGTAAGCCACTGGTTTTACCAGTGCGACTTGAACAGCTTTTAGCGTTTCCGGCGTTCCTGAGCGCGTGTAAAGTAACTCCCACGGTGGCTTGAACCGAACCGTAGGAGGATAAACACATGTCGGAATTGTATCAAAGCCTTTCTCACAGCAAGTGGGATTGCAAGTATCACGTGATTTTCGTGCCCAAGTATCGTCGAAAGACCATGTTTTTGGAGTTGCGGCAATATTTGGGGCTGGTGTTTCATGAGTTGGCGCGTCAAAAAGAATGCCAGATCATCGAAGGACATTTGCTGGTGGATCATGTGCATATGTGCATTGCGATTCCGCCGAAACATGCAGTGTCGTCCGTGATCGGCTTTCTCAAGGGCAAAAGTGCCATTGCAATTGCCCGTCGATTCAAAGGCAAGCAGCGCAATTTTGAGGGAGAGAATTTCTGGGCACGGGGCTACGCCGTCTCAACCGTTGGATTTGAAGAGGAGGTGGTGCGTCGGTATATCCGAGAGCAAGAAGTGTTTGAGCAAAGTGGACGATTCTAATTGACTCACAGACACCTTCAGCAAGGACACCCGCCCTTGGGGCGGTCACATTCATCAAGCCACCAGCTTTGCTGGGGGTGTCTGACTGTAGTGCCAAGTCTAGAAATTATTCTTCTTAGTGACTATGATTACAGAGACTCACACCCCAGAAACATGAAAGAAATCACACGTCGTCAATTCATTACAACCGCTACGATCGCGACAGGGTTTGCGCTGGCAGTGCAGCCCGTTTCCGCTAAAACAATCACTACAGATGCGAAGGGGTTAGTTGCAGGCGCAGTCAAGATTCCGGTTAAAGATGGCTCGATTCCTGCTTACAGAGCCGCACCTGCTACAGGGAGCAACTTCCCGATCGTGCTTGTCATCCAGGAGATCTTCGGCGTACATGAACATATTCAAGACATCACTCGGCGGTTTGCGAAGTTGGGCTATTTGGCGATCGCTCCCGAATTGTTTGTGCGTCAGGGCGATGTTTCTAAATTGAGTAGCATTGATCAGATTCGTTCGATCGTGGCTAAAGTACCCGATGCTCAAGTTCTATCTGATCTGGATGCGACGGTCAATTGGGCTACTAAATCTGCCAAGGGCAACGCCAATAAACTAGCGATCACAGGCTTTTGCTGGGGAGGGCGAGTTACTTGGCTCTATGCGGCTCACAATCCTACAGTGAAGGCGGGTGCTGCTTGGTACGGGCGATTGGTTGGGGATGCGACTCCGTTAAATCCTAAGCACCCGATCGACATCGCATCAACCCTGACGGTTCCCATTCTCGGACTCTACGGCGGCAAGGATACCGGGATTCCCGTTAACACGGTGGAACAGATGCGCGATCGACTCAAATCCAGCCGCAATAAGTCTGAAATTATTGTCTACCTTGATGCCCCACACGCCTTTTTTGCAGATTATCGTCCTTCTTATCGAGAGACGGATGCTAAAGACGGCTGGAAGCGTTTGCAAGCGTGGTTTAAGCAGAATGGAGTTGCGTAGGTTAAATTATTTTGTGCTGTTTCTCTCAATTTTATCCATTTGATGAGATTCGATGCGTAGAAAAGGTAGCACAATCAGAACAAGAATAATGAATGGGTTCTGACAGAGGGGCTACCAAAAGACTGATTAAATTTGATGCTTCCGTTTGCCGTCGTGTTTTCCAAGTGGGTGTGGCAAATCATATTAGTTGTGGGAGCCATTAGCACTAGGGAAACGGACGGTGAGCGCGATTTGGCGAGTGATGAGGTTAAAGCAATGTCATTTCCAGAATTATCATCGGGTGCTGAATCGAGCAGTGTGGTCAAGCCACAGGCATAGATTGCAGGAGAATTTGTTGCTTACCTCGGAGGTTTCAGTCCCGTTGCCGGGATTTAGGTTTGTGAAAGGCTTGCCCAGAGTCGGCACGGCTCAAGATGTCACGGAGTTTCAGTCCCGTTGCCGGGATTTAGGTTTGTGAAAGTCAGCCTCACTCAGTCCTTGCCCATTGCGAGTGGCGTTTCAGTCCCGTTGCCGGGATTTAGGTTTGTGAAAGTCCGTCCTCCAATAAAGATTCAATCAAACCAAACATGTTTCAGTCCCGTTGCCGGGATTTAGGTTTGTGAAAGACTCCAGTCTCAAGAACGAGAAAATCGAAGTCTAGGTTTCAGTCCCGTTGCCGGGATTTAGGTTTGTGAAAGCCCAGGCGCAGCTTGAGCAGGCTGAGAGATGATAGAAGGTTTCAGTCCCGTTGCCGGGATTTAGGTTTGTGAAAGGTTTCGTTGAGAAGCCAGGGTTGGGGTGATTCATCAGTTTCAGTCCCGTTGCCGGGATTTAGGTTTGTGAAAGATGGGCGGTGACACCCATACTCTACGTGAAATGCAGTTTCAGTCCCGTTGCCGGGATTTAGGTTTGTGAAAGCTTTGGCAAACCAATCAAAAATGGCGCGTTAGGCAAGTTTCAGTCCCGTTGCCGGGATTTAGGTTTGTGAAAGGTCAGCAACGGCCAAGAAAGTTAGCCCAGAGCAAGCGTTTCAGTCCCGTTGCCGGGATTTAGGTTTGTGAAAGATAGGCGCGACCACACCCGCAAAAGCCAATGTGAGTTTCAGTCCCGTTGCCGGGATTTAGGTTTGTGAAAGGCGAATCAGATTGCCAGTGGGGATGGCAAACGTGAGGTTTCAGTCCCGTTGCCGGGATTTAGGTTTGTGAAAGAGAAAGACAGTCTCGCAAATTAGAAGCCGATGCTTAGTTTCAGTCCCGTTGCCGGGATTTAGGTTTGTGAAAGGTCAGTGTGGGCAATGCCAACAATTCGTCGGGCATGTTTCAGTCCCGTTGCCGGGATTTAGGTTTGTGAAAGCTATGCCTATCTCTACTCTCCCTAATCGTCGCGCTTTCGTTTCAGTCCCGTTGCCGGGATTTAGGTTTGTGAAAGGTCAGTGTGGGCAATGCCAACAATTCGTCGGGCATGTTTCAGTCCCGTTGCCGGGATTTAGGTTTGTGAAAGCTATGCCTATCTCTACTCTCCCTAATCGTCGCGCTTTCGTTTCAGTCCCGTTGCCGGGATTTAGGTTTGTGAAAGGCGTGTTCGCTCTGTTCACGATCGCACCTCCCTTTCTGTTTCAGTCCCGTTGCCGGGATTTAGGTTTGTGAAAGTCGGGCATCATCACGGGCGCAAGTTGGAGCATCTCTTAGTTTCAGTCCCGTTGCCGGGATTTAGGTTTGTGAAAGGATAACTGCGCTCCGCAGGAAACACTATACAATGCCGGTTTCAGTCCCGTTGCCGGGATTTAGGTTTGTGAAAGTTGAAGTTCTTGAAAGTATGGTCAAGGGCGGTGAAATGTTTCAGTCCCGTTGCCGGGATTTAGGTTTGTGAAAGCCGAGCCGCGATCATTCGTGGATCGATAACAAGAGGGTTTCAGTCCCGTTGCCGGGATTTAGGTTTGTGAAAGCGTCGAAGGGAGGTTCGCTTAATGTCTGGAGCTTTTGGTTTCAGTCCCGTTGCCGGGATTTAGGTTTGTGAAAGTGTATCCGTGTCGGTTTGCAGGCGGGACAAGTGAAGTTTCAGTCCCGTTGCCGGGATTTAGGTTTGTGAAAGCTGTCAAATCACCGCTACTGATTCTGCTGAGGTCTAGTTTCAGTCCCGTTGCCGGGATTTAGGTTTGTGAAAGGCCGCGCTCTGAAACATTCCCTGGCAGAGGGTTCTACAACCGATTTTGGCAAACCTCAACTGAAACATTGATTTCAGCCAAAATAATTTTACCAGAGCATATGCGCGATTCTTGAAACTATTGGATTGTCAAGGTTCTGGGGTTTGGCAAACCCCCCAGGGTTTTCGCCCTCGCTTTGGTTTGCCAAAAATCGAATCACGCTCATCATAAGATAATACTCGTTTCCTGTCGAGGCTTTTCTGACCCATAAGAAATCGTCCGCCTCACCGCCCCCGCATCCAACACATAAATTCGCACCGAATCCTCATCCGGCTTGATCAACTTCTCCACTTGCACCTGAAGCTTTGCAAACTGAACCGCACTCAAAAAACACTCAAACACACTGTACTGCGTCCATTTACCATATCCACACAGCAACTTGTGCAGCCGAGTCCGTCGTTTGTTGGCAGCCTTGCTATCCGGCAGATCATAAATAATCAAGTAAAACAAAGTAGACATCATGATTAACGAAGGATCAGCGGCTTATAGTCCACCCCCTCCTGCAAATGCCGCGCCAAAAGCCTTGCCTGCAACTCAATCGATCGCCGATAGGTACAGCGGTACCCAAACACCGGATGCGTAAACTCATCACTCAACTTTCGCTCAAACGCCACCAAAAACGTCTTCCGCCCCCCATCCGAAAGCAAATACGCCCCCAAACTCTCCGTAAAATCCTTGGGTTGAAGCTCCCGATTGTTTAGCACCGACAGCACCACATTATCCGCAATCAGCGATCGCATCTCCTCCATCAGATCCAACACCAAAGCTGGCTGCCCCCGCGTCACCTCATGCAAATAGCCAATATAAGGATCAAGTCCTGCCAAATGAACCGCCGCCGTCACCTGCGACTTTAACAACCCATAAGCAAACCCCAACAGCGCATTTACCGGATCAGTCGGCGGGCGGCGCGTGCGTCCCGAAAACGTCCAAGGTTCCTTCAACATCTGCGACCAGCAGGCAAAATACTCCCGCGCTGCTAATCCTTCCATCCCACGCACCTGGTCGAGCGACGACTGCCCCTCAACACTCGCCTTTCGCTGCTTCAAAGGATGCTCCTTGACCCCGTGACGATACAACACCGTTGATTGATTGTGAATCTTGGCAGTCACGATCGCTTTCACCAACGCCAACTTCTGCCCCTGATCCTCATACCTCCGATACTGCGCCAACCGCAACTGACCATTGCGCGACTCAGACGGCAAAGCAGACCCCAAATGCTTCCCAAAACTGGACAGATAATGCACCGACATCCCCAACTCCAACGCATACATCAAGGCATCGCCTGTCACTTGCGGATTGCCCATCAGCACCACTTGCTCAACCGTCTGCGCGGGAATCGTTTGTTTTTTCCAAGACCCATCCGGTTGTTTGAGCTTAACCGTAAACGCCTCATAGGATTTATTTAGAATGGCATCTGGCTGAGTCACATAGAGAACAGACATCTTAGCTCCTTAATTGCTTTATCTCGATCGGTAGACAAATACTCTGCAAACTACACGCCTGACATTTTGTTTTGTGGTCGATCGGGGCAGGCATCGGACGCGACTCTGCAAGCTGCGCCGCCCAAATCGCTTCCTCCGTCATCTGTCGCAGCTCAGTCGAAAACTCCACCCTCTGTCGCCGCCGATTTGCATGATAGAAAATTTCGCCGAATGCAATGGCCTTCCCAGTACGCTCCTCCAAACACAACGCCGCCGCACAAAGCTGAAAATGATCGCTCAAATGCCGCCCCATTTTCCCCTTCTTGTACTCCAGCGGAACCAGGTTGCCCGATCGCTCCTCCACTGCATCAATGATTCCGCTCACCCGTAGGCGTTCTGACCAAACCCACTGCTGTTGATGGATGACCGTCTCGCCTTCCTGCGTCACCCCGGCTTCATTGATGTTGCGATGCAAATGAGTCCCCAACACGATATGCTCATTTTCCGCCATTTCTCCCAGCACATATTCCAAATAAAACCGCCGCGAACAGTACTCCCAAGCATTCAAATACGAGAGAGGCAGATAGTTTTCAGAATTCATGATTATCTTCTTCGTACCATTCCCATTCCCATCGGTGTTTTCCGGCCCACTCCGGCATACAGTGCAAAATCTGCTAACGTGTTAATCTGCCGAATTGTTTGAGAATCCACATCGCCCAAGATTTGAAACGTCACTTCCCCGACACAGCCAATCAACTTACTGCGACTATCCATCACGATCTCAGTCCGAATATCAAAGTAACTCGGAAAGATCGCTTCAACGATCACGTCAGAAAACGGAATCTCACTGTATTGATTCCACCGCCGCAACAAACTTTGAAACACTAATTCTTTCGTCGGCAATGCGCTGTCATACTTAGTTTGCCGAAACGTCGTCGGCGTACAGAACTGAAATTTAATCTGACGATCGTGCTCTGATGCCTGCTCATACAGTTGGGTATACGACCTAAAGCCTGCCCAGGGCTGTCTCGCTTGCGCCGTTCCCAAAATGCTCGTCACGCTCAGATTGGCGGCTCCCAGATGCCACGGTTGTTTTGGACTCAACGTCAGCCAAAGCTGCGCCAACTGACCAAACAATGCATCATCCAAGAGTGAGATTCTCCACCAGCAAGGGGTTGCAGCGGCGATCGCCCGTTCATGCTGATATTGAAGTACATGACCGCGATTCTGAGTCTGCAAAGCACTGAGCGTAAAGGACTTATCAGCGGTCTGTTTGTGCAGGGTTTCGCTAAGCGTGGGAGAGTGCGATCGTACCAAATCCAAAAACAACGCATGGAGATGTCGCCCACTCAAATGACTTGCGGGAATTGGAGATTGAGGTAAGAGATTTAGGACTAAACTATGAGGCATAAGCTGTTCATCATGGGATAGGAAGAGCAATGCAAATTGATGATTACGCACAGGCGATGGAGCTAACTGAAAAACTTAAAGCTAGTCTCCCGCTCCAGGTTTACCCTACTAAGCAAATGGCAAAAAGGTTGAAGGCCCAGGGCAAATTCCTTGACCCAAGTCGTGAGTACACAGTAGATTCAGTGATCTACGCTGGAGACATGGGTGGCATTACTTGTTCCCTCAAGGGTGATCCTGAAGGTAAGGAAGTCTTTTCAGTTTCAATTACCCATTGGTTGATCCAGCGCATCCTCTAGCAGAAGAGCGACAAGCCTACCAGAGCAAACGTACCCGTGGGCTGGCGATTCAAGATCGAGGTGGATTTGCAGCAGAATTTTTGGGGGAGCGCCCAACGTCTGCTAAAAAGCAGATTAAGAAGGGCTTTGGCAAATCGCTGTAAAGATTACTTGCCATGCCAGTCTTTATCAGCAATATGGTTGTAGCTATGAAGGTAAGCAACTTGAGTCGTCGGAAAATCAGGAAGTGGCTTTAGCTGATCATCGTTGCTACCGTGATCGCCGTAGTACCAGATGCGATTCACGTTTAGTTGAATTGAGCATTTCTCAACTTCAATGATGTCATTGTAGCCGCCTTCATAGCCGCGAACAACCACGGGAGTCGATGGATCAAACTGAGAAAGTGCTTCTATGAGTTCTGCGATCGTCATCGTAAATTTTCCTCGCTGTATTGCAAACTTAGAAGGGGATTGTAAAATAAATTGTGTCAAAGGTCAGAAGTTGAGATCTAATGAACTACTGAACCGGAGACATCAAACCTATGATCTTTCAACCTGAATTACTGGACGAACTCCTTAAAGGCTACAAGACCCCCGAAGACTTAATCGGAGAGGGTGGAATTCTGAAACAACTCACCAGTGCCCTAGTTGAACGCTGCTTAAACGCAGAACTGAAAACCCATCTAGAGGAGCAAGACCCTGAACCATCGCAGACGGGTAAAGCGAGTCGCAATCGCCGCAATGGACACAGTAAAAAGACGATCAAAGGCGAGTTTGGAGCGGCACAAATCAGCATTCCGAGAGACCGGAATGGGGAGTTTGAGCCAATCATTCTCAAGAAAGGACAGACCCGGTTCGACGGCTTTGACGACAAAATTCTGTCGCTGTACGCAAGGGGCATGAGTGTACGGGACATTCAAGCGCAACTGCAAGACCTCTATGGAGTGGAGGTATCGGCAGGACTGATCTCCAACATCACCGATGCGGTGGAAGAAGAGCGCAAGCTTTGGCAGAATCGGGGGTTAGAGGCAGTCTACCCGATTGTTTACTTCGATGCCCTGGTCGTCAAAGTGCGGCAAGAGGGGCGTGTTGTCAACAAAGCGATCCACTTGGCGCTGGGAGTTAACCTCTCTGGCACTAAGGAGCTTTTGGGGCTATGGATGACCCAGAACGAGTCTGCGAAGTTTTGGCTTCAGGTGCTGACCGAGTTGCAAAATCGGGAGCTGAAAGATATCTTCATTGCTTGCTGTGACGGGCTGACGGGATTTCCCGATGCGATCGAGGCTGTGTTTCCCAAAACCCAGGTGCAACTGTGTATCGTTCATCTGGTGAGAAACTCCTTGTCCTATGTGTCCTACAAAGATCGCAAAGCGGTGGCGGCAGACTTGAGGTTGATCTATACCTCCGCGACGGAGGCAGAAGCCGAACAGCAATTGGTGGCATTTGCTGAAAAATGGGACAACCAGTACCCTACCATCAGTCGATCGTGGATGAGTCACTGGACAAGAATTATTCCTTTCTTTGCTTTCCCACCGGAAATTCGTAAAGCGATCTATACGACTAATGCCATTGAGTCCGTGAACATGACCTTGAGGAAGGTGCTGAAAAATCATCGGGCTTTTCCCACTGATGAATCAGTGCTCAAGGTGGTTTACCTGGCGATCCAGAATATCTCCAAACGTTGGACGATGCCGATCAAGGATTGGAAAGCTGCTTTAAATCGTTTTGCGATCGTATACGAAGACCGATTTCCCCTCTAACTTTTCACCTTTGACACAAAACTATTGACATACCCCTTAGAAGATCAGAAATTCTTCATCATCTGGTAGTTTAAGCTTTACGCCACACATTGCCAAAGTTAAAATTCCTGGCAATCCCGGCAAAAAAGCGTACTCTCTCTCAAAATCTTTTCCACTAACAACAATTGGATACGCTGTAATTCTCTCTTGCCGAAGGCGATAATAGGCAGGTGCATTGGCAATTTGACACATCACAACGCCTGGAACTAGCTCTTTTTCCAATTTCTTTAGCAGCGGGGTGGGTGCGATCGCATTGTCTCTTCTGCGTTCAACCCGACAGTTTTCAAACGCTTTCAACTTATTCATCTGAGTTGCTAAAAAGCTCAAACGATCACCGTGGTATCGGAGGCGAAAACTGATTTGATAGGGTGGTTCAGATCGATCAATGATTTCAGTTTCTTCATTCTGACTTGCAAACTCGTAGTAGCGCAGTAGATGAATGGGATCAATCAATGTCTCCTCTGAGAGATCCAGCACAAAACCCTTTGGATCTTTAATGTTGAGGCTCTCAAATAGGCTAGAGCGAAATCCAAATAAAGGAGCATAGCTTGCACTAAAGGACTTACAAAATTGCTTCAGCGCCGCTGCTGCCTCAGAATTTTCTTTGAAAACGGTTTCATACTGTTGAAATGTTGTTCGGTTTTCTTCAAAATCTGCCCATTCTTCGGGACACTCTGCTTTCAGAAATGTCGTAACGAGTTCCCGTCTAGCTTTACCCTTGACAAATTTGAGTGGGTCATCTGTCAGTTTTTTCTCGTTTGCGATCGACTCCGCCGCTTGCAAAGCTTGCATTCGCCTTCGATAATAAGCCCAATCCCGCTTTCCTCCTAAAACTCTTTTCAGAGTGTTGTAAAGCTTGGGTATTAGCTCACTTTGCGCTAGTCCTTGCATCATTTCTTCTAATTTTAGAAGAGGACGAGCAATTTCCAAGAAGGCTTCAGATTGCCAATAAATGCTGAGAAAAGGTCGATCGAGACAAGCAAGTTCAGAAAGTTTTTGCTGAAGGCTGAATCGTCCACCAGAGCAATCTAATGAACCTAATCCTTCTTCCCAGGCTTTTTCAGAAAGATAAGCGATCGCTTCCGAAGGTCTGTCTGTTTGTTGTCTACCTAAAACTCGTCCAACTCGCCCAATGCGTTGCCAAAATGCAGCGCGATCGCGGGCGGAAAAAATTAGCCAATCTAAAGTTTGGCGATCGGAAGCAGGATTGCGCTCAAAGTTAAAACCAACATCAACCGTGCTAGTCGCTAGAATAATGGGGCATTGGATGGCGCGTTGACGATCTGCTAAGGGAGACGGGCCTGTGATGCGCCCAACTTGATTAGCTAATCCTTTCTTCTGAAGTAAATCTGAAAGTCGATTAATCTGATCTAGGGAATCTAAAATGACTGCACCATATTGATCAGGTCTAGATTGAAAGCGCTGAACCACTTCATCTCTCAATTCCAATAGAAACTGATCAGAGTCAGGCTGAGGAAGTAATTCCAGATTGACCCCTGTTTGAGAGGGTAAAAGATGCATTGTGCTGGTTTCCCCATCCACAAGCGCTATTTTAACCCCCTGATTCTTCAAACTAGCAAGTGCAGTATCACAGGCAGGCTCAGGCGTTGCAGTTAGTAGAACAACTCGACGACCACTGTTAAAAAATCCGAACTCATGAGATAGCGCTAAGTAGAACAGCAACCCGACTAGTTGTTTAGCATCGTACAGGTGAAACTCGTCGAATATTACTGTTGCAAACGAACTATAAAATTGACTAGCAATGTTGACTCGATCTAACCGTTGATAGGCAAAAAATGTTGCATAGTAGAAGATATCAGGGTTTGTGACTAATAGAACTGGGCGATCGCCTCCCACCTCTGGAAAGATCGTCGCAGGATTTCTCAAGAGGTTATAAATCTTTTCCCCTCGACGTATTCCTACTTGATCAGACCAAGTTCTGACCTCCTTCGCAGAAGCCGCAATCACAAAATGAGGTAAGCCTGCTTTTCGTACAAAATCCTCAGCCGCCTGCTTCTGTTGCTCAACGAGCGCATTGGTGGGAGCAATGTAAACAGCATTCCGATTGCAATTGTTCTCGTGTAGAAGAACCGTGAAAGAGGCTTTCGTCTTACCTGTTCCAGTGGGAGCAAGATCAAGAATGATATCGTGATCACGAGCCATTTCAAAGACATCGACCTGATGCTGCAAAGCTTGACCCATGAAAACGAGTTCAGGAGGTAGATCAGTACAAGCAGAAATACTTTTAGCTTCTAATTCAATGGTTAATTTCTTATGTGCCATTCGTAAGCTGTCCTCCACAGAACCGTAGATTTGCTGGAACGATGAACTCACCCATCTGCCATGCAGCACCTTGAAATCGAAGATTCTTGACCAACGATACGGGTGGTATGGCAATGAGATCGAATGCTAGAAGATTCAAATCAGGCGGTAAATCAGCCGTGTTAAGCAAGGCATGACTTGTATACTCACCGACAGGCAAAGCCACTAATGGAAACTGCTGTAGAACAGAAAGTCGAACTTTGCTCCTAAATTTCCCAATCCGAAAATAGTCTGGCAGTTCACGATCACCAAAAACCAACGTCTGGAAGCAATTTCCTCGATCGATCATGCGGAGTCGTCCTGTTTGCGGAAAATTGCTAGGACTGAACGATCGATGCTTTGGCTTATCTCCCTTTTCTTTTTGCAAGCGTCGATATTCAGGTAAGTTCTCGCGTGCAGTTGCTACCCGATTATTGGTCATGGAGTACCAGTAAGCATCCGATAGTGCGTTGAATCGCTGAAACCGAAAGGAAACTTGTCCGTTTGATGACCACGCTGGGAGAATGTAGGAAGATTGAGCGATCGGGACTAAATCCTCTAGATACGTGGGTCTACCTGTTGCCTGTCCTACTAAACGGTAAGGAGAACTAGCCCAATCTAGGGCGTAGGCAAGAGCATAGTTTCCCAGTACGCCTTCTGTGTAATAACAGTCAGAGATTTCTCTAGAAGCAAAGAACACAGGTTCTGCACACCATAGCTCAATTAAGCGCACTTGCTTGAATGTTGGTTGTGATGATTCTTGAGATGACAGTAAATTAAGTTGCTGAGTTGTCACCATCTCTAACTTCCTGCCTCAACTGCTGCATTTTTACCTTTCCCTTTCGTCTTTTTAGTTTCTGTTGCAGGAGGTTTACGGAAAGTTTCATAGGACTGATCTAAGCGTTTCAAGAATGCTTCTCGATCGGTATCTGACCAATGGCGATCGACATCTGCGATCAAAGCTTTTACTTCATCTTCAGACAGTTTCACTGACACTCCTCGCCGATTTTTCCAGCTATCAATGACAGTTTCAACTTGAGCGATCAATCCACTCATTTCTAGTGGATGCTCTAACAGTTCTTCGCGAGTCGCCATTGCATCATGAACAGATTGAACCAATTCTAGTGAACTAGGCAACTCAGCAGTTCCACCAAACACGCCCAGAATCTGATTTTCCATCCGCCCTACTCGACTAGAAACTGCACCATAGCGGCTAGTGAGCAGAATATTACCGATCGTATACCGTAATTCATCGGCAGTCACATCCTTCAGGGTAACAACATCCAGAAAATGGACTCCTGGCTTGATGTATTCACTGGTATTGAGTGATGTAGAGGCTTTGTCTTTATCTTCGTCTTTGCGTAGGCGCATAGTGCCGTTTTCATACACCCCGTTGAGGGTACGATCGCCAATCAAATCGTTAGCAGGCAACAGACTAAAAGCATCCTCAGTCCAAACTCGACTTTTTTGGGCACCACCACCACCCGCCGCGAAACCGTAGAGAAAGCAATCTACGCACATTTCACAGGGAGCATTTGTATTAAGAGAGCAAGTGAGTTCTTCTTCTTTTTTCTTGACTTTGTATAGGAGATCATAAGCCCTGAGAAATTCACGCCCGCGACGACGCTCTGGTGCAACTTGCTTTCGCTTGGTCATCACCAGTCGCTGAACCAGTTTTTTGCGGCTATCACCAGCCAACCCAGCTTGCACAAATTCTCGACACATTGGCTCACCCGTTCCTTCAGTCCGAAGAATCAGTTCAGACATTGATGTTCTCAGAACTATTAAGCCAATCATTCGCCCCTTGGGAAAATTCTCATAGGTAGGTGCAAGATAAGCATTCAACTTTTCGATCAACATTGTTCAGTTCCTCAAAATTAATGGTTGTGCAAATTTAAGCTGCTTCGTCCTGAGCATCAGTCTCAGAATCTTGTGCATCATCCTTTTTCTTTCTCAACGGCTCACGAGCTTCCTCTAGAAAAAAGAGGTATGCAGCTTCGAGCGTTTTCTGATCGGCTAGAAACTTCTCAGGGCGGGCTTGGTAAACTTCCTCGAACAATTTACGCAACACATTGTAGTAGCGTTTAATCTGTTCAAGTTTAGTTGCCCCTACACCATGCTCACGAATCCGATCGAGACGAGTGTGGTATTGCTGAACTAAAGCAGCAAACAGCACATCAAGAGGCATATGCTCCTTTTTGCTCCGTAATGCAGACACCAGTGCAGCAAAAGGTTCTAAGGACGGACTGCGCTCCCAGGAACTACCCCAAATCCTCCCTTCGGCAGCAATCTGAGTTGCTTCTTTGAGATATTGAGTCAAATCATCAGTTTCACCAGGCATAAGGCTCTCCAGTAGGTTTTTCAAAGGTTCACGGATTTGCCTCCAGAACATGATCAGGTTTGGCTTATCATGTTCTCGAAGAATCCAACGTAAAAGAACGTGATACAAACTCAATGGTGTAGAAGTTGCACGAGCAAGGTCATAGAGGCAGTCATCAAATTTAGGAATACTGACAACTGCTTGTACGAGATTGCCCAGCCATCGGAGGCGATCGCGCACAACCTCTGCATCTTCCCGGCTGTATCGTCCAGATCCCAACAGCCGAGTGAACGAGGTTGGAATGCCCTCTACCCGCCCGTAGAATTCTGTTGACGGCTCAATTTGCAGACTTGAACTCAACACAAAAGGAAATCCAAAATCTAGAGCGAGTGAAAGCTCCAAGGCTAATCTCAATGATTTTAGTAGAGCCACTGAAGTATTTGCTTTCCCCCAAACCATTGGTAACACAACCGTATTGTGAACAAATTCCGGACGTTTTGGGAAAGCAAAGCCTTCACCTTTACCAGCCTGAAATTCAACTGCATTATCCTTGTAAAGCTTGACAGGATTTACAGATACCACGTCTTCTGCATTCGTTGCAGCAAAGTCCCGTAGGCATTCTCGCCATATCCGTAATAGTTCTGGGCAGGAGCCTTCTGGAAGTGTGAGATGCAAATAGCACGGCGGCTCTTTCTGCTTTTTGGGGAAATTAGCCCCAATACTTAGAAGCTGATACGCTTGAAGTGTTGTTGGTTCTGCTTGTCTTTTTGGTTCCGTTGTTGAGCCACCGGGAAGCCGATTAGAGAATACCTGAACTTTAGTACCTATAGGCATTGCAACCGAAACCATTTCACTGGTTTCATTGATTGTAGAACCAAGAGAACAACGTTTATTAGGTCTAGCTTTAACATAAGCATTGAGTTCATCGAACCCTCTTAAAAAGTTTGTATTTGGCAAATTTAAGGTTCGATATGTTAATTGAATTAACTCTTCATCTACTTCAGATTCTTCTGATTCATCGCCAATTGAACCTTTTCTCATTTCCAGAGATTCCATGAGAGCCGCTTGAATTCCTTCTATCCCCTTAGTGATTGCTCGTGCAGCAAGGAGCGATCGACCATATTGCTCATCAAAGGGTTGCAAAGCTTGACGCTGCTGTTCTGATAAACCCACATGCTCAGCTATCTTGTCCCATACTTGATCAACAGGAATTTCAGGTTTAACCTTCCGATAGCTCACGAAAGCTGCTTTCAGTCCCTCTGATAAAGCAAATTCCTCAGCATTGCTCACTGGTAACATTCCAGCTTGGTTCGCAGTGTCTAGAGCCGTTTGATCGACTTTGGTAATATGTTTGTTGACCTCTGCTTGAACTTTTTCTGCTTTGTATCCAGCTTTTTTCTTCTCCAATTGATATAGAACAACGCTAACAACTTCCTTTAGATCTTGCTGAACAGCTTGAGACATGATTCTAATCCCGTTATTTCCGGGCTTTACAAGCTGATCAATGTTGTTACCAAAAACCGCATCAATCTTAGATTGCCAACGAGCAGCAATTTTAGGAACAAGGTCAATGTCTGGAAAATCGCCGCCTTCAAACAATTCCCCATCTGGAAAAATTGCCAGTGGAGTCAGTTCGTATTCAATTAAAACTTCTTCGCAAGCCGCCAGCAGCAAAGCCGTCATATAACCCCGATCTTCAGAAACCCGAATCCTATAAAGCTTGCTTGGACGATTCAGCGCTACAGTTAATTCCTTTTGCAGTTTCTTGGTCAAATCCTGGGCAGGTAAATCCAAATCAAACAAATCTGCGGCAATTAGAATGGATGCCCACCGCTTGATTCGTGAATCTTCGGGTAAAAACAATGCGCCATCGCTGGCGTTATGTCCTGAATGTCGCTCAATCAATCGCCTCGCCAATTCAAGTTCAGCTTCTCCTGGCACAAAACTGATTACCCCAGCTTTTTCTAACTGTTCTCGTAGAAACTCTTTGCTCCTGGCTAAAGTCTTCAGATTACGCCCAGACTCATCCAACTTATTCAGATCATGTACGGCTGTAGCAGCAAGGATCACAGAACGCTTATCATCTGGAACCCCTGCCATTCGGCTAACTGTCAAGACAAATTGGCAAGCAGAATCAAGATGTTCTGCCAAAGTATGTTTTTCTCTGGTTCCCCATTGATGATGGGTTCCATGCCGTTCGTAGAGCAATGGGCGAATTTCACTGAAGTAGCGTTCTTCGAGAGTTTTCGGAGGACGGTTTAGCAATCGCATCGCAAATATCCTTACTTTTTCTACTTTTGATTTTTCGCTGCAACTAACAATCGATACTCAAATTGGTTGCCAGACGATCGCACTTTCTCAATCTGGTAATGATGCTGATGAATCGCAATATGAATGGTTGCTGAGAACCGATGACCCACAGCTTGTACCAATTCTTCGGTCGAATGCCAATTTCCATCCGCCAAAATGCTCTCTAATTTTTCAAGCTTTGTCATAATTTATACCTGCAATCTTAGTTAGTGCATAGAGTTTAGTAAAGTTTACATTTCTGATTTGCCTTTATTTTCTGTCCGTCAAAACTTGATTGACTCGAATATAACAGCGATCATAGAGATTGAGAAGACGTTAAACGGACAAAGTACACGGACAAATTATGAGTCGAAAAGGTCAGTCAATTACATTGTCAATTTCTGAACGGGATAAAGCGCAACTCGAAAGTCTTGCCCTGGAATTAGGCATGACCTGGGGCGATCGTGCCAACATCTCGAAGCTAGTGGAAGCGATCGCACGTCGTCAGTTGCTGATTGCTCCCAATCACGACTGGAAGATTGAGCGGATTAATGCTCTAAACCAAGCCAGATCTGCTTTAGTCGATGCTGGAAGAATTGAGGCTGCTTTGGCGATCGCACAGCTTTTACTAGAGCGCGGTGAACTCACGATTCCTTTGAGGATGCAGTTAGAGCAATTTGTGGCCCAGCCGACTCAGCCCTGGCGATTGGGGGTAGAGCAATATATCCGACAGCAGCAACCCTTTCAGTTGTCGTATCAGGATGCGGCGGAGCGGTTGTGGCAGTTTACGATTCGCTATGCTGCGATCGCGCCCCACGAGGATCGGCAATATCTCGATTGTTGGTGTGAGGAAACGGAGGACACACGAGGATTGCCAGAGTTACAGCACAATCGATCGTTGCGGATTGATCGGATTACCGATGCGGCGGTTAGTCGTGTTTCGGGGCAATGGTTGTTGTCTGGGTTGACCACGATTCCGGTAGAGTTACATTTGTTTGGAGGGTTGGCGTTTGCTTATCGAAGTAAGCGTGCGATCGATGAAGTTAATGAGTGGCATGAGAGTTTGCCGCAGGTAAAGCGGGTTGTCCGGCAAGTGTCGAGTACGTTTTGGCTGATTCGGGAGATTCTGCGATATGGACAAGATTGTGAGGTTGTTTCGCCGGGGTCTGTGCGCGAGTTGGTTAAGCAGGAAGTGTTGGGGATGTGCGATCGCTATGAGTTGCGGTAGATGAGGGTTGTTGGGGTTATGGCTGGTTGGAAAAACATCGACAGATCAGGAGGTTGGGTTTATGATGTGGCAAGTGACTTTTGGCAAACCAAAGCGAGGGCGAAAACCCTGGGAGGTTTGCCAAACCCCAGAACCTCGACAATTCAATAGTTTTGAGATGGAGCTAAATTATGTCGCTAAATGATTTTGGCTGAAACCAATATTTCAGTTGAGGTTTGCCAAAATCGGTTTTGAACATCCCTCCTCGTGGGGGTTTTAGCTGACGGGGTTTCACAAACCCAAATCCCGGCAACGGGACTGAAACACTTTCTTGCAGGGCGATCGCAACCTTACTATGGGGTTTCACAAACCCAAATCCCGGCAACGGGACTGAAACAGAACACCCGCGATCGTACTCACGCTTCCCAGTCCTGGTTTCACAAACCCAAATCCCGGCAACGGGACTGAAACCAGCGATCGGTATGCCTGTACTCCAGAAATGCCAGGTTTCACAAACCCAAATCCCGGCAACGGGACTGAAACAAATGGCTTGCCGATCGGGTTTCTGTCAGCATCAACGTTTCACAAACCCAAATCCCGGCAACGGGACTGAAACTCAAGTTGCGAGAGGTTGAGCATGTCTGAGCAGCAGGTTTCACAAACCCAAATCCCGGCAACGGGACTGAAACATAGCGATCGTGCTCCTGTTCTGCTTCAAGTTCTTGGTTTCACAAACCCAAATCCCGGCAACGGGACTGAAACTTCTTGGCATTGCTCGTTATGTGCGTTACTATATCGTTTCACAAACCCAAATCCCGGCAACGGGACTGAAACTGGATGAGTGCGAAATAGCCGAAGCTCCCGCTTGGGTTTCACAAACCCAAATCCCGGCAACGGGACTGAAACAACTGTAGTCACTACAGAAAATTAATCTTCTTTCGGTTTCACAAACCCAAATCCCGGCAACGGGACTGAAACTTGTAAGTCTGATAGCCTGCCGTAATGAGGATTGTGTTTCACAAACCCAAATCCCGGCAACGGGACTGAAACAAAATTTTCAGCGTTTAAATCTTCAATAAATAAACGTTTCACAAACCCAAATCCCGGCAACGGGACTGAAACTTTATGATGAAGCAATAGAAAATCAAAATATTGGGTGTTTCACAAACCCAAATCCCGGCAACGGGACTGAAACATTGAGCGAAGTTACATGGGCTTGCCCCTCTTAGAGTTTCACAAACCCAAATCCCGGCAACGGGACTGAAACTTTCCAGCAAAGCCCTGCCGCTTCCCCAGTCCTACGTTTCACAAACCCAAATCCCGGCAACGGGACTGAAACGTCTATCCAGCCGATCGTACTCCCAAAGCCCCCCGATGTTTCACAAACCCAAATCCCGGCAACGGGACTGAAACACATAGCTGGAAAAGCTGGAGCCGTAGTGATTGCGAGTTTCACAAACCCAAATCCCGGCAACGGGACTGAAACGTTGTGCAATAGTCCCGCTTGGCTTGCCTGTTGTAGTTTCACAAACCCAAATCCCGGCAACGGGACTGAAACTAATGACGCTACCAAGTCGGTGCCTCATGGAGTGGCGTTTCACAAACCCAAATCCCGGCAACGGGACTGAAACTCTCCTTAGTTATGACATTGTCATTGTAACGCGTAACGTTTCACAAACCCAAATCCCGGCAACGGGACTGAAACCTAGAACCAGGCGGAAGCAACGCCACGATCGAGCGTTTCACAAACCCAAATCCCGGCAACGGGACTGAAACTCAGGGAGTGTGGAATGAAACTAACATCCTATGAAATCAAATGTTTCACAAACCCAAATCCCGGCAACGGGACTGAAACCAGCCACCTGAACGAAGCGATCGACGATGATAAAGTTTCACAAACCCAAATCCCGGCAACGGGACTGAAACAAAAGGTTGACCCTACACCAGGGATGAAAATTGCAAGTTTCACAAGCCCAAATCCCGGCAACGGGACTGAAACCCCCCTGCAACCAGGCTGACAGTTACTTAGGTCTGTAGTTGGATACCGACTTGTGAAGATGCCCAGGAAAGCAGAGCGATCGCGCTTTCCACATTCAGCTAACTTCTAGCTTAGGCGATCGAATGTTCTCCTAAATTGATTCATTGCCTTCAGACTTTGAGCTTCTGGGGGCAATTCATTTTGAGTGCGTTGCTTGTAGTCCGATTGATTTTCGACATAGGCTCTCGATCGCCGCCCTTTGGGATAGGTTATCGCAAAGCGCAACTCCGTGGAAACGCAAACAATCCCATCTGTCGCATCAGGCGTTGAACTCATTTAGCGATCGAGCCGATCATATTTGATTGCATTTTCTAGCGAATAAATTCTGTTGGGGCGGGATGAGCATTCGTGCGGCGGTTTTCAGGAAACGCTAAGTTGTTTGGATTGGGAGCTTCTGGTGGAATTAGATAGCGTCGTCCCCAACCGCCATTAATATCTTTGTCCTGTATGGGCGGTGGCGTAGTACTGCCTGTGGGCAAAGCAACTGTCAACACCTGATTGGACTGGAGATAGCGATCGCCGACGACTGTTTGCCGAATCAAGGCAGTGTCGATTACCTTCTTACTCTTCTGCAAACTAACTTCGACCTGCTGGAGTTGATCAGCTTTATCACCCGGAGCTAGGGTCGCCAGAAATACAACATCTGAAGCTGGTTTGAGGGAGAGTTTTAGTTTTTCGTGGAGTTGCCAATCCTCCTGAAATTGACCATTGGGGGCAACTTGCCAGAGGTTCAGTTGTGCTTGCCATTGTCCCTCTTTCACCTCTGTCGTCTGATAAGCCAGAATGGAGTACGTGGGTTTGGGAGTCAGGCTATTGGATGCCAGGGTTGTGGGATAGAGATATCGGACTGCCGCAACGCGAATTTCGGTCTGGTCGGGCAGATCAGCTTTACCGACTACTTTGTATGAACCGGATAGATCACCCGGCGTTACTTGAAACTGAAGGTTAGCTTGCCCTAATTTTTCGCGCCACAAATTTCGCACCTGCGTACAGCCGCCCAGCAAAACCAAGGGAAGGATTAACCAAAGAGTACGATGATTGTGGTGCATAATTCCTCAAGCAGGCAAACAGTAATATCAGCGATCGAGCACTATAAATCTTGCATCCCATCAGTCAATAGCTTGTGTGTAGAAGTCCCTGCCTCTACGGCTCATTAGCCAGGATGGTATCTGTCAAGTTAGCTTCTAGCAAATTAGCATTGGTTAACTCAGCGTCTTCTAAAATAGCACCCGTCAAGTTAGCGCCCCAGAGGTTAGCCTGAGTCAGATTTGTGCCCGTCAAGTTAGCGTAACTCAGGTTAGCTCCCCAGAGATCAACACTTTCAAAGTGAGCATCGCTGAGATTGGCGTAACTAAGATCGACCCCGACTAACTTGGCTTCACTTAAATCCTGACCGCTGAGGTCAATGCTAGGAGCAATTAAAAGCGCTCCCAACTTAGCCGGATCAACGCCTTCAGGAAATTGGGTATCAAGGTCGTAGAGCGCTCCTTCTAGTTGGGTTTCACTCAGGATAGCCGTGGTGAAGTCTACTCCAAACAGGTGGGACTGCCGCAAATCAGCCCCCGTCAGGTCAGTGTTGATCAAATTAGCATGATTGAGCAACGATCGCCGCAAATCGGCACCCCTCAAATCGGCAGCTTGCAGATTAGCACTACTCAAGTTAGCAGCGCGTAAGTCCGCCTCGGTCAAGTCAGCAGCGGTTAAGGTTGTTCTTGTGAGAATGGCTTTTTGGAGACTAGCCCCAAAGAGAGTCGCTTGCTGCAAATTGCTTTGAGTGAAATCAACCTGAGTGAGGTCTGCCCCACTGAGGTCGGCATCTGCTAAATCAGACTGGCTGATGACTGCACCCGGAACTAGCTTAAAAGCTGCGATCGGCTCATAGTTACTCGGAAACAATGTGGTGTCATCATACAAAGCACCTTGTAAATCAGCAGACTGCAATTGAGTTTCCCGCAGATCGACTTCGCGCAGGTCGGCTCCCCGCAGATTAGCGCCCGTCAAATTAGCGCCCCGCAGGTTTGCCCGTCGCAGGTTTACTTGTTGCAGGTCGGCTCCCCACAGATTAGCGTCGCGCAGGTCAGCAGCCCATAGATCAACGCCTCGCAACAGCGCCCCACTTAGCTCAACTGACTTTAGCTGGGCAGCAATAAGGGACTGGTCACCGACTTGTTGTTGTAAATCGTAAACATTCATAGATTTAGCAGATCGCAAATTGAGATTGTTTTGTTGAGTGCCGAACTTCGGTTCCTCTAAATCGCCCTGCAAAGGAGAGACGTTGCCTCAAAAAGACTGACTTTGAATCCGGTTCCCTCCCTTTTTAAGCTACCGCGTACACACAAGTCGTAAATCGCTTTGTTTCAGTTCAGCCCCCTAAACCCCCTACCCGTGAGGGACTTTGAATCCGTGAGAAATGGCTTGAACCGTGGAAATCTTTCTAGTTCAAAGTCTCCCTGACTGGGAGATTTAGGGAGCGAAGCATCTTGGCAATGAATGATCAATCCACTTGTATGTACAGGGTAGCCTTTTTAAGAGGGACTAGGGGAGATCTCATGACTTAGGGCCGACTAAAAATCCTCACTTGCGATCGTACTTAGCTTTAGACCTCCCAACCATCTTTTTAGACTCATTCCACATCCCCTACTTCAAAGGTTTCAACCGATGCTTGCAGTTCTTGAGCGACGACCACGGTTTGACGGAGAGCACTCGATACTTGCCGAGACGAATTAGACGTGCGCTCTGAGATTTGAGTCATGTCTTTAATTAACAAGGCAACCGATCGAGAAGTCACCGCCTGAGACACCGTTGCTTGAGAAATAGCTTGTACCAGGTTATCAATCTGACGAGAAACTTGCACCACTTGACCCAAACTTTGTTTTGCCGCTTTTACCCAATCCGCCCCTTCGATCACTTGAGTGGTGCCCTGGCTCATCGCAACCACCACCGCATTCGTTTCGCGCTGAATCGTTCCTACAATCTGTTCGATTTCACGGGTAGCCGCCGCCGATCGCGCAGCGAGTTGTCCCACTTCTGAAGCGACGATGGCAAAACCACGTCCCTGCTCTCCGGCGCGAGAAGCTTCCAGTCCTGCATTCAGAGCGAGGAGATCAGTCTGAACGGCAATATCATCAATGAGAGAGACAATTCGAGAAATCTGCTGTGTGGCATCTCCTAGCTGCTTAACTTGAAGAACGGCTGCATCGATCGTTTCCCGCAGAGTAAGAATGCTTTGCACCGTCTGATCCATCGCAGCTTCCCCACTAGCGGCCGTTGTAAAAGCGGTCTTAGCCACCACAGCAGCCTGACTAGCATTGTCCGCTACTATCTGAATAGATTGAGTCATGGCTTCCACCGAGTCCAAAATCCGGCTAGTCTCCTCCGCCTGCTGGAGGGCTTCTTCAGACAGTTTTTGCATTGCGCCTTCGTTGGCACCCAGTAGACTGTTAACCTGCACCGCAGAGTGTTTGACACTGGTTACAATATGGCGCAAGTTTTCGACGATCGCATTAAAGAAGTCAGCCACAATGCCAATATCACCCGCCGTCACATCAGCCCGCACTGTCAAATTACCGCCCGCAACTCCTTCGACATTCGCTAAGAGCGCCACTAATTGCTGCTGCAACATCTCTTGTTGACAACGCTGCTCCTCAAATAGGGAGGCGGCTTGTTGTTGGGCTTGTTCTTGCTGATACAAGGTGTCTGCCTGGTCAAGCGCATAGCCAATCTGAGCAGCGAGTTGCTTAAACATTGCCACATCGGAGGGTTGCCAGAGTCGAGGGCCGTCACATTGATGGGCACCCAGTAACCCAAGCAGTTGGTTGTCTTTGAGAATGGGAGCAATCATGCTGGCCCTGATCTGAAAGTTGCTCAAAATATCACGGTGACAGTCAGACAATCCTTCAGCATTGACATCAGGCATGACTCGCACCCGTCCGTTGCGGTATTCCTCTATTAACCCTACGCGAAAGGGGTCGTTGACGGTTTCATTGAGAATGGCTTTCCAACCAGGTTGCACTGATTCAGCCACGATCGTACCGCTCCAATCTTCGTGAAACTGATAGATGACGACGCGATCGGTTTTTAGAGCCTGCTGCACTTTTTGCACCGTGATCCTGAGAATGTCTTCTCGCTTTAAGGACTGTCGGATTTGTAACGTAATATCGCTGAACTGTTGAGCGCGTTGGGCTTCGACGGCCAGGTTGGCTTCTGATTTGACAATGTAATCCGCCATCTGGTTAAAAGTCATTGATAGCTGCCCCACTTCGTCAATAGAACCGACCTCGGCGCGAGCATTACGATCGCCCTGCACAAAGTTTTGGCTAGTCTGGTCGAGATGGGTGATGGCATTCAGCACAGTGCGCCGAAAGATCACACTCCAGGCGACGATCGCAAACAGTGACAGCAAGATTAGTAGTGCTTCTTGATGGAGGCTGTTCCAGAGCAGGGTGTCGAGGTTGGCTTCAGGCGTACCGCGCACTAAGAAGGCAGTGGGGGTGGCACTAAACACCGGAGTAGATCCATCAGGCGTTTCAATGATTCGTTCTGGTAGCGCAATGGCAGCCAGCGTATAGGCCTGGTTATCGATCGTCAGACGTTGGGTGACTGGCTTTCCGTTTTCAGCGGCCGCGGTCTGCGTCAACAGCGATTGATCGGGCAACTCTATTTGTAGGCGAGGCGGGGCTGCGAGGCTACTGCGCTCCAGGGCTGTGGTCAGGGTAAATTGTCCTGTAGACTGGCGTGAATAAACAGCACTGTAGCCGCCTCCTAGAGCATTGACGGTGCTTTCGACGATCGACGGCTTACTGTTGACAACATCCCCAAACACCAGTGCGCCAATCACTTCCTGAGTATCGGGATTTTTGATCGGGGTAACCACATAGCGGATCAGAGCGCTGCGAGTTTGCGGGTCATAGGTGCTGGGCAGGGGCGCGCCTTCTTGAATGAGTTCTGTTTGCTCAACTAGCGTACTAGCTCTTACTTGTCGAGCATTTCTGAGCACGTCACTCACTAAACTATGGGGATCAAAAACCTGTCCGGCTCGATTGTTGTTAGCATTCACAATGATTTTGCGATCTTTGCCGACAAGGGTGGCGTATTCCATTTTGTGGGCTTTGACTTCGCTTTGCAAAATTTTCTTGGCCTTTCCCTGCAAATCACTCGGCAAGCCGCCCTCAACATTGCTTTTAGCCGCACTAATCAACGCGATATTGTCCGATTGTCCTCGCGCACTAAAGCTCATTTGATTGACTTTGACAGCATAAGTCAGGTCGATAACAGCGACTTCAGACTTTGCCTGGTCAGACAGTTGGGTTCGCAAACTATTGGTTAGCACCAGGGTAGAACCAACCCCCAACCCCAAAATGGGGACTAATTCACAGGTGACTAGCGCGATCGAGTGTTTACGCCTAATTGGAAGATTTGCAAACCAGTCCCTAAAGAACGATCGACGAGGTGAACTAGCAAGTGGTCGTGATTGGATCTTTGGCTGACCAATAGGAGCCTGCGGACGGGACACGATCAGAGGCGCTGGTTGTTCGAGGATTTTGGAGCGAGTGCGATTGTTCATACGAATTGGGGGAAATAGACGATCGGGCTGTCGAGAGTTGCGCTCTAATGGGCGGCGGCGATTATTTGGGTCAGGGTATTGAGGAGATCCTGTTCGTTGTAAGGCTTCGTAAAGTAAGCAACGGCTCCCAATTGAGTTGCGAGTTGACGATGTTTGTTGCCATTGCGAGAGGTGAGCATCGCGACTGGAAGGTGACTAAACTGCGAATGGGCTTTTAGTTTTGCTAGAAAGCCGAAGCCATCTAGTCGAGGCATTTCCACATCACAGATCACGGCGGTCACCGACACAGTGTTTAATCGTTCCAAAGCCTCTTGTCCATCTTTGGCTTGTTCGACTTGATAGCCTGCCCGCTCTAACATCAAAGCCAGAAAGCGGCGGACATGAATGGAATCATCCACAATCAAAATGGTCTGGGTGGACGAGACATGCGGCAACTCAGATATCAGGACGGGGTTGGGCGAGTCGGGTAGCGGAGTGTCTGCCCCAAACCGCTCGTAGCTGGCGATCCACTTGAGCAGGTCGGGAATATTTACCAAAGGCACAACCCGACCATCACCCAAAATAGTGCAGCTACTAAAGCCAGTAGGCAGGGGTAAAAGCCCTTCGACTCGCCGAATCGTGACTTCTTGCTCGTCCCAACAGCGATCGACCTGTAGCCCAGCTAGTTGATTTCCTTGCTGCACAATCAAAACGCAAGCAGAGCGGATCGTAGCGGGCGTTTCAAAGTTGTGGGGAGGGTGCGGACAGTTAAAGTCTAACCAGTGGTTTAATCGCACCAGTTGCACTAGCTTACCCTGCCAGTTGAGAAGTTCATTGCCAACACTAGAAATGATCTGCTCTGGTTTTAGCAAAAACATCTCCTGAATCATATCTGTTGGAAAGGCCAGCAACATCCCATTGCTTTCGGCTAGCAAAATGCGAACAACAGACAGCGTAAAGGGTAGCGACAGCGTGAAAGTCGTGCCGACACCAGCCTGAGTATTCACGTTGATTTCCCCGCGAATATCTTTGAGATTGCTCCGCACAACATCCATACCGACCCCCCGACCGGAGAGCGTTGTGACTTGACTGTTGGTACTAAAGCCAGGTTCAAAAATCAGTGATAGCAATTCTTCATCGCTGGCGGCATCTAGTAGTGTCGGATCGAGTCCCATCTGCTCGGCTCGATCGCGGATTTTGTGAATCGGAATGCCTTCACCATCGTCTCGGATCGTAATAATGGTACGATTACCCCGATGTACAGCATGAATTTCAATCTGTCCAGTCTCCCCTTTGCCTCGCGATCGACGAGTTGCTGAATCTTCGATACCGTGGTCAAAGGCGTTTCGCAATAGATGCATCAGCGGATCATTGAGGGCTTCTAGAACATTGCGATCGATCAGAGTATTAGCCCCAGTCACCTTTAGATCAACGGGTTTACCAAACTGCAAAGAGAGGTCTCGGAGTGCCCGTGGAAAGCGATCGACCACATCCGCGAGGGGACGCATTCGCAGTTGGGTTAGCCCTGTTTGTAGTTGTTTGGCGGTTTTGTTAAGGACACGAGTTGTTTGTTCGGTGTCATCCAGGCTCAAATCCACGTCATCGGTGATTTCTTGAATCTGAACGATCGTTTCCATCACCTGTTGCGATAGCGTGTGTAGATCGTTGTAGCGATCGAGTTCTAAGGCATCAAATTTGAAACTAGCAACGGCATGATTAAAGCTGCTACTTGCCCGACTAGTCGAATAATCGCCATTGTGCGAGCCACTCAGGAGAGGTAAGGTTGGATTCAAGGTTTGCCCCTGATCATAGGCAGTGCGAATCTGGGCGTTGATCTGTTCTAATGTTTGCATCCGTGAGCGAAGCGCTTTGCTCAAATGGCGCAACCGATTAACGTGAAGATTTAAGCCATTGCGCTCGATCGTCAGTTCCCCAAACAAGTCATTGAGTTGATTGAGTTGCCGAACTGGAATTCGCACCGTGCTATCGGAGTTGTCGGCTCCCTGCGTTGTATCAGGCTGAGTATCTAGAATTTTGTAATGGGTGATCTGCGGCGAGTGGGCGGCGAATGGCTCCTCGTCTACGGATGGCTCGACGATCGGGGAAGGTTCGGGTTCTGCAAAAGATTCGACCGCAAACACAAAAGGTTCAAACTCAGCGTCGGAACTAGTTAGATCAGGTGGGGTGGTCTGAGGAATCTCGAAAGGCTTGGAACTCGCGATCGTCGTCTCCCATACAATCGTTTCCTCTTGAAAGGTCTCCTCTACAGTCATCTCTTTAACGAAGAAAGTCTCAACAGTCGGAGCAACTTCCTTGTCTGTAACGATGATGGGCAAAGGGGCTGGTGGAATCCAATCTAGCGTAGTGGGTAACTGTTCTGATTGTCCGACTAAGATGAGAGCCTGCGATCGTCGCCAAGCCTGTAAAGCTGCTTGAGTAATGGATACGAGGTGAGTGGGGTGCGTCTGGAGTGTTTGGGCAACCGTAGTACACAAGTGCAGAAAGGCGGGTAGTTGCAGCATTTCGCCGAGGCCACCAAGTTCTTGCACTACAATGTCTAATTCTTCGGCCAGGTCAGGATGAGCAGGATTATCTAACACTGTCTCCAGGCGCTGCAAACAGCTTTCAACCTCGGTTTCAAACAGCAGTGGGATAATATCTTGACCCTCTTCTGGTGACAGTAAAGAGGCCGCATTTTCATCTTGAGGATCACCCAGGCGTTGATGTAATTGCTCAAAAACGGGATCGATCTGAGCGGCAACCCAATGGGGTTCGATCGCTTGATGCTGTCGATCGTAAGCGACTACCCAGCGCAGTCGGTCGATCGCAGTGAGCAAAAGATTTTCGAGGGGCGGATCAATTTCGAGAGAGGTATCTACCTTCAAAACTTTGAATGAATCTTCGAGTCGATGTGCCAGAGTACTCAGCACCTGAAACCCCATCATTCCGGCTCCCCCTTTGATAGAGTGGGCGGCTCGCAGGGCAGCATTAATTTTCTGCGGATCGACCCGCCGATTTGACAATCCCAATAGAGAACTATCCAAAACGCTCAAGTATTCTTCGGCTTCCTCGAGGAACTGGTGACGAATTTCAAGTTCCTTATTCTGTGTCATAGGGGTCTAGGGGCGTGGAGTAATGGGGCTGTAGGGTGAATTTGATGGAAACTTACCGTCAATTGTTTTTTGATGCTCGTTTTTTAATGGTCGTTTTTTGATGAATTAGCGCGATGTGCAACTTTAATTTCATGTCCCCTTTTTTGAAGGGCTACCGTGTACACACAAGTCGATTGGTCAGTTATTGCTGAGGTGCTTCGCTCCCTATATCCCCTAGTCTGGGGGACTTTGAAATAGAAAGATCTCCACAGTTCAAGCAATTTCTCAGGGATTGAAAATTTAGGGGGCTGAAGCCGACTAAAACGAAGCGATTAACGACTTGTGTGTACACAGTAGTTTTTTAAGGGGAACTTAAAGAAGTCACCTCTACAAAGATGGTGGTTAAGTTAGCTGATTTTGAATGTGCCGACAGATGCTTGAAGTGCCTGGGCGACTTCGACCGTTTGCCGCAATGAGTGAGAAACTTCCAGGGAGGATTTAGAGGTGTTGCCAGAAATGTGAGCAATTTTTTCCATCAAAGTGGTGATAGTTTTGGAGGTTTGCACCTGAGAGACAGTAGCGGTAGAAATCGACTGTACTAGCTGATCAAGTTCGCGTGAAACCCCGACAATGTTCTCTAAGCTTTGTTTAGCGCTTTCTACCGATCGCGTCCCTTCTACAACCTGAGTCGTGCCCTGTTCCATTGCTTGCACAACTTCGCTGGTTTCTCGCTGAATCGTCGCAACAATCTGTTCGATTTCGCGGGTAGCAGTGGCCGATCGGGTCGCTAAATCAGCCACTTCTTCGGCCACCACCGCAAAGCCCTGACCATCTTCACCTGCACGAGCAGCCTCGATCCCAGCGTTAATGGCCAGTAGATTGGTTTGCATAGCGATCTGGTTGATCAGCGACACCACTTTAGAAATTTGTTGAGACGATTCGCCCAACCGTTTCACCTTTTTAGTGGTTTCGCCAATGGTTTCCCGCAGACCCAAAATGTTGCGGACTGTCAAATCCATTGCTCCCCCTCCTGCTTCGGCGGTGTTGAAAGCAGTGCGGGTGACGGCGGCAGCTCGTCGAGCATTGTCCGCAATTGACTGAATAGAAGACATCATCTGCTCCACCGCATTTAAGGTCTGAGTCGTCTCCTCGGCTTGCTTAAGCGATGTGTCGGCTAGATGGCGAATAGATTGTTCATTGTCGTTGAGGGCAGTGTTGACCTGCACCGCAGACTGCTTGACCTGAGTCACAATCTGCCGGAGACTTTCAACGATCGCGTTAAAGAAGTCAGCCACAATCCCAATGTCACCCGCTGTCACATCTGCCCGCACGGTGAGGTCTCCCTGAGCAGCTCCTTCAATGTCTTCTAATAGCTGCAAGAGTTGAGTTTGTAGTTCCTGCTGCTGGTGCTGCCGCTCTGCTGCCGCCTGGCGGGCCTGTTCCCGTTGACTAAACAGTTCTACTTGTTCGAGTACAAAGCCGACCTGTACAGCCGCTTGACGCATAAAATCGAGGTCAGCATTGTGCCACGATCGCGGGACAGAGCACTGATGCACTACCAGCAGACCAATTAATTGGGCATTCACCATAATGGGAGCAACGATACTGGCTTTGATCTGAAAGAGGTCGAGTTGAGTTCGATAACAGGGATCGAGTTGAGCGGTGTCAATGTCATTGATCGCCTGAACCCGGCCTTGCCGATACTTCTCGACATAGTTTTGAGCAAAGCAAGGATCAGCAATGTTGGCATTGAGTGTCGAGTTAAAGCCAAAAGCAACGGATTCGGCAACAATGCTGCCTTGCCAGGTGCTATCAAACAAATAAACGATCGCGCGATCGACTTGTAGCGCCCCCCGCAGATCTCTCACAGCCGTTTTTAACACGTCATCAAAGCTGACAGCTTGTTGAAGGTTGGCGATGACGCTTCCTAGACGCTGCGATCGTTGGGCATTTAGTGTCTGCTCGTCTAACAACAGTTTTAATTGACTAGCCATCTGGTTGATGTTGAAACCCAGCATTGCCAATTCGTCTTGTCCCTGGACGGGCAGGCGAGTGTCTAATTCCCCTTGTCCCAACTTTTCTACTCGACTAGCCGCGACCAACATAGGTTCGATCATTCGTTTTGCAAGCAGAGCCGCTATCACGCCGACTACTGCTGCTGTAAAGAGTGTGCCGACTCCGATCGCAATCAGCAGTTGATACAAGGGAGCAAAGACGGTAGTAGTATCCTCAACCAACCAGGTTTCCCAACCGAGTGGAGGAAGTCCTTCTAGGGTTGTGGGCGGACTATAGCTCACGAGGTCTCCAGCCCCAGACCCATTGTTGCTCACAACGCTACTAGCAATTTTAGCTGCTCTCAAGGAGGCTAATGAGGGGGTGGTTTGCGGGGCTTCTCGTCCCAAATTCTCTTTACGGGAAGACACAAAAATCTTGCCAGTCGAGTCAGCAAGATTATACTCTCGTCCCTGTGTTAGATAGGGCTGAACGACCTCTCCTAAGCGACTTAAGGGAATCACCGTGCGAACGATCGCAATCGTCTTACCGCTCACAGCATCCATCACAGGAGCCGCCAGGTAAACCACAGGGTCGCGACTGAGGTTAGCAACAACGCTCTCAATGTAGGGAGTATCGCTCTGTAGTACCGCCTGGAAGTAGGCTTCAGTTTTCTGATTAGGAACATTGCGCCCTTTAGACTGTGCGATCGCATCCCCATTCAGGTTGAGTACCGCTACACTTTCATAGATCTCAGAGGCTTCCACAAATTTATTGAGTACGGACTGCTTTTCTTCAGAAGAGGTACTCTCTCGGACTTTTTCAATCGTCAACAAAGGTAACTGAGCCAGAACTTGCACATCATCATAACGCTCTAGCATAAAGCGATTGACCTGATCAGATAGCCTGACTGCATTAGCCTGTCGGGTGGCGCTAATTTGTTGGCGCAAGGAGTGGTCTGTCAAGGTAAACGCGATCGCCCCAACACTGAATACAGGCAACACGCCAATGGTAATCGCCAAGAGTGTCGCTTTATTGCCCAACCCTACTTTCTGCCAGCGCCGCACTAAGCGAGAACGGGGAGGATTAACCATTTCAGAATCGACCTGTGGCATCAACCGATCAGGGGAGCGATCGCTCGGTAACGGAGTCCGCGATTCGTCGGGTTGTAGATTGGGCAGTCCGGTGCGCGAGGAAACAGGTTGAGTCGTCTGCTGAATTCGCTGATTACTAACATCGATTTGGTCAACCATAGGGCAATCGGATTAAGTGAGAACAATGAGAGATGGCAAGTATCAACAACAGGTCAACTAAAATCTTGGGATTGGCGAAGAAGCTGAGACTGTGAACCTTTGATTTTTAGTCCAGAACCTCAGTTCTTAAAGCCTTGTTGAACAAGGAAGACGATGTTGAGCCAGGGGCAAGCAGTGAGCTAATGCTGATGTAAAACTGAAGACTGTAAAATTGCCTCAGTATCTAACGCCAAAAACAATTGTTGTTCCTGAAGCACACAGCCCCGCAAGTAGCCAACCAAATGGGTAGCAGCATGACTGGGGGGTGGTTGAATCTCGTCTGGCGGTAACCAAATCATGCCCTCGACTCGATGCACCGCTAGCGCGATCGCTTGAGCGCCTGAGCGTACCAGAATCAGATCATACTGTTGGGCCCGACTATCTAGCCGACCAATCCCTAACAACTTAGCCAGATCGACCGCCCAGAGAACGTGACTTCGCCGATTTAACAAACCCAGAATACAAGCAGGCATCTTGGGCATGGCACTCAACCGTTGAGCAGGTAGCGCGAGTACTTCCTGAATCGACTTCATCGACACAATGGCGGGGGTGTCAGGGGTTAGTTCAAACTTAAGATAGGCTTCACCCAACACTTTTTGAGGGTTTTGAGCAGCGACGGTCAGTGCTGAAAGTCCCGCCATGACTAGTCTCCTAAAGATTTAACGGCGCGGATCAACTCTTCGCGAGTAAAGGGCTTAGTAATGTAGATGTCAGCACCCTGGCGCATTCCCCACAGGCGATCGATCTCTTGGGACTTAGAAGAGCAAATAATCACGGGCACCTTTGCGGTTTCTGGCTGTTTCTTCAAACTTCGACAGAGTTCAAAGCCGCTCATACCAGGCATCACAACATCGGTAATAATCACATCGGGCTTGAGTTCTATTACTTTATCGAGCGCTTCTTTGGCACTTAAGGCTCCCACGACAGTATACCCCCCTTCCCGCAGATAATGGCTCAGTAATTCCATTTCTGAGAGGGTATCCTCAACAATTAAAACCGTACTCATTAGGGTCAAACTCATATAACGAACCATTCTCCTGAAAGCATCGCCCTGCCATTCTTAGAGATTTGACTAATTGCGGTGTCCAACTACACGCAGCAGTTTAGCAAAGCTTTGAACTTCGACAGACAGTGCAGTTTTTAACCAGCCATCCGGCTAGTATTCTTGTTGGATTAGTTGTCCATTACTGCCCTTTTTAGAAGTAGCCAGCGGATTGTTGAAACCCGCTTTGGACAACTTCGTTTTAGGTCAGATGTTTGAACACCATTTTGAGCAACTCGGTTTGAGTGAAAGGTTTAGTCAAGTACCCTGATGCCCCAACTAACTTGGCTTTTGCTCGATCGATAAACCCGGTATTGCCAGTCACCATGACGATCGGGGTATTCTTACAGTTGGGATGCCGCCGCAGTAGTGAACAAAGCTCATAGCCGTCCAGATTGGGCATTCCTACGTCAAGCAAGATCAAATCTGGTCTACTCCGCACAACTTGCATCAAGGCTTTAACGGGGTCATTGATCATTAAGACCGAGAATTCTTCCTCCTCCAAAAATGAATTAATCGACTGTAAAATTGTGGGGCTGTCATCGATACAAGCGATCGTATGGCGAGTTCTAGAACTGCTTGCTGAAGCGGCTCCTCCATTGCGATTAAAAGTCTTTAACTGAGACGAGGATCGCGAAAATGCTTGCTGTCTGCTACTAGACGTTGGTTCAGGTAAGCGTTCTACTACGGGTGGAGAAGGAACCGCAGCGGGAGACTGTCTAAACTGGCGGACGCGGAGTTGATTGTGACAATGTTCGACCAGCGATCGCAGGTCAAGCTGGCACAAATTTGGATAGTCTGCAAACTCACGCTTCTCGACGACCTCGTAGCTTCCTTCATTGATCACCAAAAAAGACTCGATGACTTCTTTAGCGATCGCTTCGATCAAGGCGGTAGCTTGAGCCAGGTTGAGATAATGTTGTTCAACTAACCAGCGGATCGCTTGAAAGTCGGCATTGGGGGTGAGTCGATGCTCAGGATTGGTTTCAAACAACACTCGCACCTGCACCCGGACTGCACTCACTAACCCTGGAATCTGACGACTGAGGTGACGGAGATGGCGATCGAGCCGCTCAAATGGATCGACGGAACTAGAGGCGTAGGTTAGCCACCCTTGATCTAGGTAGATGAGCCAATCCGTTGATCCATCTACAACCCGGAGACAACCACTGGAGTGGCGGCTAATTAATTGAGCTAACAAACTAAGTGGGTGTAGTCGTTGAAAAGGTTGCTGTTCCACTGTAGACAGGGTGTTCATCATTGTTCTGCTTTTTGTGATGATATCGCGCAAATCACTGGATCAAATCACTGAATCAAATAGGAAATCCTGTAGTCTCCATTGAGAAGAGGGAAGACGATAACCAGGAGCTATGTTAATCAGTTTAATTAAGCTGACCTATTTACTAAAAAGGTTACTGCGAGGATTGCGGACTGAACAAGCAATCTCAAAAGCTAGTAACTATCTCTTAAACATCACCCTATTAAGACCTCATAATATGGATAAATGGGATCAATTGCTATACCTTTAAAGCTGACTTTACATTAAATTTAAATCAAACCTAGTAGAGTAAACCTCTTGCTACTCCTTCCAGGGTTAACACAGGAAAATAACGAGTATTAAAGAGGAGTTTGACGCAGAAATAAAATTCTAAGAAGCAGTGGTTTTATCACTTGTTAGCACCTGAAACGATAGATTTCTGAATGAGCTTTATCGATGAATTTTAGATGTGCTTTAAGTCACTAGTGTCTTGAATTGCCGACCCGTAAAGAAAGCCGCCATTGTTGCTCTCGATTTCATGTTGCTGCGCTGTCAAAGGAACTTAAGTTTGATAATTCAAGATTTGAGTGATTAGAGTTCAATCCGTAAAGTGAATTAGCTATGTTTTAATTTAAACAACTCGCTTACAAATACTCATGTAGAGATATATCTTTTTTCTTGAGAATGTCATCAAGATACATCTATAAATTAGTTCTTCTTGGCTTTCAAAGTAGGCTCAAGTTAGTTTTATGAAACTTCTAAAACTTATCAACAGGTAATTCTTACAATGCACAACTCTAACTTTATGTCCCCCTTCTTAAGGAGGCTGGGGGGATGTAACTTGTTCTGCTACCAGCAATATGACCTTTAAGGCATCCTCTCAGCCTTAATCGGAGGGATTTAGGGAGCGCAGCAGTTGCTTAATCTTGTCAGACTGTTGGCGGTGGAGTGAGTCTGGAAAAATTAGTTCTAGAACAATGCGATCGCGGGTGACCACTGAACTCGGACTCAAATTGCGGCTGATGGTTTGGGGCAAAAATCCGATCGTTTGCACCTGCGCTACTAAACTCTGCGGCGTATATTGTGTTTCGCTTGTCGCAATCAACAGACCCAGCAAAGGTTTTGTTTGTTGGATTAGCGCCAGCTTTAACCAGGGGTAGTTATCCATTTCCAGACGCACCTCTCTAGCTCCCATTGCTGTAATCTTCACCCAGGGAATCTGATCGCCCCAGCCCTCCCAGGAAACTTGCGCTGGTAGCTGCATCTGCTGGCGAACTTTCATCCCTGCTTCTGGTTGCAGTTCTCGAAAGACTCTGATGATGCTGGTAGTGATAAACTTGAGCGATCGTAGATGGTGATCACGTTCTAGACGTTGCTGAGAATACCATTGTTGAACATCTGAGTAGAGTACTACAATCAAATCGTCTAGTTGGGTACGGCTAGGATTAATAAACCTCACGGCTAACAAAGCCTGGAGCCGACTGGTTGCAGTTCCCCGAATAATTTGAGCATTTAACAGCGCTCTGGCACCCCAATCCCCGATTAACTCTACCCGCACTTCGTCGTGAGTATTGGGCCAAACATCCAACATAATTTGACACCCCGTTTCGCTAATGTTTACGGTCTTACCTGTCCAACTTTGGTCGCTGCTGTGAATGATTGCAGTCAACTCGCGAGGTAGACGGTGAGATTGCCGCAGTTGAGGTTGTTCAAAGGCTACCAAGCAGGCGGCGACTACTAATAGCAGATTAAAAATGCACCAAAAGGCATTGATCAGCACAGCCTGCGCCTCACCGGGACTTAACATCAACCAAAAAGGTACGGCTAACAAAGATGCAGCAGTCAGCGTTCCTAAAATCACAAGATACCGCACACTTTCTAAATCAAAGCTCCGCTTGCTGACGGTTAAGCCTTTGTCGGTCACGTTAAAACTTCCCAATTTAGGATTAACGAGCGCCAACAGCGTGACAATGCCCGCCTGGAAAGATAGCGCAAACTCATAGATCTCATTCCAAAACGAAAAGCGTACATGCTTATAAGGAATGTGATTTGTCTGCATCGATAGAATGATGTGAGGTAAGGCATAAAACAGCGTTTCAACGCCCAGTCCTTTGACAGGATTGACTCCCAACAGCAGGTAAAGCGTTGGTGCAACTACATACATCAAGCGCGGAAACCCAAAGAAAAAGTGAGAGGTCGCACTAAAGTAGCAGATTCGCTGTGCTAGACGTAGATTGAGCTTGCGATTAAAGAGCGGATTTTCTAACCGTAAAATTTGCGCCATGCCCCGCGCCCAGCGAACTTGTTGTCCCACATAGGCTGAGAATGTTTCGGGGGCTAACCCTGCCACCATAATTTTGTCGTAGTAGACCGTCTCATAGCCGAGGGAGTGTAAGCGCAGCGAGGTGTGACAATCTTCTGTAACGGTTTCGGTTGCAATCCCGCCAATCTCTAACAAATACTCCCGCCGAATCACCGCAGCCGAGCCACAAAAGAAGGCCGCATTCCAGTAATCATTGCCCTTTTGGAGCACCTTGTAGAACAATTCATTACCAACGGGAACTTGACCTGCGGTGAGTAGATTTCGCTCAAACGGGTCAGGATTGTAGAACCAATGAGGGGTTTGTACCAGCGCTACTTTGGGATTGGTGAAAAAGCCTACCGTATGTTGCAAAAAGCCCCGTGCGGGAATGTGGTCACAGTCCAAAATTAGAACTAAGTCACCGTGGGTTCTTGGTAAAGCCGTGTTGATGTTGCCTGCTTTGGCGTGGTTGTTGTCATCGCGAGTTAGCAGAATACAGTCGAGTTCTTCGCAGAGTTGTCTCAAGGCTTCACGGCGGTTCGCAAATTTTTCGGCTCGCCCATCATCCAGAATGTAGACCTGTTTTTTAGCCATCGGATACTCGATCGCCAGGGCCCCCAGTACCGTTTTGCGAACGATCTCAACGTCTTCGCTGTAGGTTGGGATGTAGACATCTACGGTCAAAAGCTGTTCTGGTGCGAGACTGGACAGAGGAATGGGCTGGCGATCTTTACTTTTTAAGGTTTGAAAGTAAGACAGAAACAGCGTCCCAACCGCATACATTTCTGCAATGTATAACAGCACCGAAAACAGGGTGTTGAGCCAACCATCAAAATTAATGGTGTAATTGGTGCGGTAATAAAAATACCGTCCCGTTGTGAGGGCGCTGATGGTCAGTAGAAATAAGTGCAACTGTTCGCTGTGATGGCGATCGGCAGATTGTTCCTCCCAACGCAACACGATCGCGCCGACTGCGACAAGGATGACTGCCAAGACACCCTGCTCCCAACTAGCCAGACGGATTGTTAGCAGTGGCAAACAAAGCCACAACCCAGCCCCCAACAACATCAGCGTTTGCCGTCGTCCCAATCCTTTTAAAAGGTGGTTTGCAGCATCAGGCAAGTGATCGACTAGCCAGCTTAATAAACCGTCTATTCTCAATTTTGGTAAGTTGGACATGGGCACTAGGAGAATCATGGGGCTTTGAATCTTGAATTAAATCAACTGAAACACTGAATGACTGGGCGACAAATCTACTATTAACGCTTCCGCCTGACAGGTTTTTCTAGTTCTGAATCGACTGTAGGTTGGCTAAAACGTTTTAGATAGGATTGGAAAATGGCGTAGAGGAGAAGTGAGGCAACGATGGTAAAGGGAGCAATGGTAAACCAATTGTTCCAGAGCGATCGCCAGATTTGTCCAAATACATTCGCGTCGGTGAGTTCGCGGGTTTGGCGAGCATTTTGTAAAAACTCCAGGCTGTAGGCTTGGGGATCGTAGGGCGAGGGATTTGCGGTATTGGCTTTAATTAATACCGTGTCGTTTTTGAGTTGATAAAACAAATCGTCGCGGCTGAGTAAATCGCGCACCTGTGCTAATCCTTTGTCTGTTTGTCCGCTTAAGGTGAGTAAGACACGATCGGCGTTCCAGGGTGAGACAATTTCTTTGATTACGCCCTGTTCGTCAGACAAGGTTTGGAGTTGTGCCTCGTTAAGCTGGCGCGAGAAGAGTGCTTTTAAGTTAAACCCTCCGGATTCAAAGCCTTGGGTGAGAGGAAGGTTGTTTCGGGTGCCGATGGCGATGAGATGGCGATCGTTGCGAATCGGGTTGGGTAATTTGCCCTGGTACACATCCAATTTGACGGATTCAGCCCGACTGATGCGGCCTAGTCGTTCGGACAGTTCTAGCATTAACAACAGATCGGCAGACGTAGGGTTTTCGGGGACTGCGATCGCCGTGCGAGACAAATCCTGCGGAGCCGCAAAGGGAAACCCATATTGCAATAGTTGCAGATCAGGAACTTGGGCAAGTGTGTCACGTTTGAGGTCAAAGTGAGTGTCGTTGTGAAGGGTCGCCCACAGTTGTTGATCGGTCGCACGATTGCACGATCGCCGTTCACGAGGATCAAGTTGAAACCGCACCTGAAGCTTAGAAAATGGCTTGATGCGATCTTCTGGTAGCGTTAAGCGCATGGTTTGCCGCACGGCTCCTTGGTCAGAGTCAAGGCGATTACCCTGCACAGCAACTCCATCCAGTTGCACTTCCATCATGGAGGTGAGTGGGTTGACCTGGGGACTATAACTAAAGCGCAAATCCACTACATTGCCCGGCTTAAAGCGATCGTCTGGCAAGGCACGAAAATCGATTTCGATCGGAGGCGCTTCGGCCCCGCGCACAGTGACATCTGAGAATGGTTTGTTGTCAAAATCTCGAAGATCACTCAGGTTAAAGGAATTCGTCGTTGGCAAGTAGGCTGGCCATTCTCGTAGGGGCGGCGTGGGCACTTCGTCTACTGTCTGAATGATCAGGGTTTGTCCAGTTCCTAGTTGACGATCGCGGGCTTGAATCAAAAACTGTACGGCTTTAGCAACCCCTGCTTCCCCATTGCCCGTTGCGACTAAAACCAGCTTTTCGGTTTCTACTTTAGTCCAGAACAAAACACCGACATCGGCAGGAAGAGGCTGTTGTTTTTGATCCAGAATTTGCCCATTTTTGAAAGCGATCGGTGCTTTGAGTGTAGTTAATATGGGTTGAGTTTTGGGTGTCCCAACAATAACTAGTTTCTCATTGGGTTGTAGGGGGTCAGAGGCTTTTAACAAGCGAGTCTCGATCGGGCGAAATTGAGCCAGTCGTCCCAGTGAGGCTTGTAGTCGCGCTGTGGTTGTCAGCCAGGTTTCATTCATCTGGTCGGGCAACAGATAAGAAATCTGGTTTGGTTCTAGACTGAGCTTGTCATAGAGCGGGTAGGGATAGCGGTTAAAGTCTAGCGCCACGGGCTGTGGCTCAAAGTCAAACACCAGTTTAGAATCGGGCAGTACCTCAGTCCACAATGACGGATCAAAGGGATCTTGGGTACAGGTGGGGGAGTTGTTTTGCAGAGCCGCAATTACAATTTCGTTGTAGTCCTGCAAAATGCGAGTCGGCACATCATACACCGCATCAGCTAACTCACCTTCTTTACGATTGAGAGGCACACTTCCAACGCTGGTGCCGTTAACCAAAACAGTGAGATTCGATCGGGTTGCATACAACGCTGGAGAATGTCGAAACCGCAGCATCACTTTTGCGGATTTAGGTTGCCAATTTTGCGGGCGAGTCACCTGTAGTCGCGCTTCGTCATAGATGCCTTGAAGTCGGAGGCGATGTCCCACGATCGGGCTACGATTAAACTCCAACACATACTGACCCGCTTTAGCTGGCTGAATGAATTCTGTTGGTTTGACGGTTCCTGGCTGAGGATTTTCTTCCTGGGGCTGTATGGGTTCTACATTGGGCGACTTGGGAGGTGGCATCTCAGTCGCTGCATCGGGAGCGGTGTCGGCGGCAGGCTGATCGGGAGGTGGGGTCTGAGCCTGAGCGATCTGAGGTGGGGTGACGAATAACTGCCAGCCCAGTGAGCTAAGGAGTATTCCTAAAATAAAAGCATTAAGGATTCGCGATCGCCGATTCATACCCCACTCCTCTGATAGACTCTGTTACCGTCTCTGTTGTTTGTGCTCACTAGCCAGAGGAATGGTTGATTCCCCCTCTCGCCTGCCACCTGTCGCTGTCTCAACCCCATACCTGATATCACATTCATTCTGTTAGTCACCTTCATTCCACAATCCATACACCCTCGACATCACCGAACCACAAACAATTAGACAGAAGTCGCCACAGGTCAAATTGCCATTCCTAGTACCGTTCCCAGGCGGGTTGAAATCCTCGTCGCTTGAGGCGATCGACTTCTAGCTGGATAATGCGATCGGATAGCTGAGAATCTGGTGTTGCTTTCGCCGCTCGTTCAGTTTGGATAGTTCGCAACTGGTGAAGGGCCGAGAAGGCTTGATCTTGGGCCAGATCAATTTCAGCTAGAATCCGTCGGGTCTCCCAATCTGGTTTCAGCGCTAGAATCTTGCGATACAGTAGTCTGGCTTCGTTTAATCGCCGTTGTTGAAAGCGCACTCCACCCAAAGCACTCAGTGCATCTAAGTTGTCAGGCTGACGCTGCACGATAGTTTCATAAGCACGACTCGCCAGATTGAGATCGCGCAACTGTTCGCCTAGTTCACCCTGGATAAAGTAAGCAGTGATACTGTCAGGGTTGCGTTCAATCATCTGACTAACGCGGGATTTTGCCTGTGCCGGATCGCGCATCGCTAACACTTGAATCAATCGCCGCTGAATGGCTAAGTTATCAGGATCAATCGCCAGCAAGGTATTGTATAGGTCTTCTCGTTGGGGAGCAGCAGGTAAAACGCCGACTAAGCTGAATAACTCAGGGGGGGGATCACTCAGTTGAGCTTGCGATCGACTCAGCCATTGATTTAATGCAGCTTCTGCGTCTACTTGAGTAATCCGACGAGCGCGGTAAGCCAGCCCAACCTGACCCAGCCTGATCTGCTCATCCTGCGGGTTTAGCATCAATAGTTGGTCATACGCCTGCATCGCTTCGTCAAACCGTCCCTGCTGCTGTCGAATGCCAGCTAATCCGAGTAGAGCCTGTCTGCGAATTGTCGCTTTGGGATTACGAGCAACTAAGGCTTCGTAGCGTTGAGCACTGACATCTAGTTTTGCTTCCCGTCGTTCAACTTCAGCTAGTAGCAATTCAGTCGTGAGATCCTGCGCCCCGATCGCACTGCGCTGATAGGCTGCGATCGCTCCCTTAGCTGCCCCAAAATCGCCCGTTTGCAACAGCATTTGAGCAATTCGATAGTTGAGAAATGGCACATCCACACGATTCTCTAGTAGGGACTGATAAACAGGCAACAGGTCAGCATCCGGAGCTTCTAACTGCGCCAGCGATCGTGCCAGGCTTTGCTGCTCTGCGACACTCGTGGGTAAGGGTTGCAACAAGCTCTTTAACTGCTGGCTCAATTCACGCCGATTGATGGTTCCTAGCTGTCGCTGTAAGCCTAATTGTTTGATGGTCAGACTGAGATCCGGTTGAGCAATCTGCTGATAACGCTGCAATGCTTCGGCGCGGGTGTCTGGCAGTTCACTCAACACATCTGCAAATTCGATCGCTAGCCCCCTAGATGGACTAGCCTCCTGCTTTAGCGCCAGACGATACAGGTCGATCGCTTGCCGAAGTTGTGTAGTATCTCCGGTTTGACGAGCGATCGTACTCAGCGCTCTTGCTAATGGCAGGGTTGCCTGGGGGTCGGTGCGGAGCGGTTCTAAGACTTCTGCGGCTCGATTGGAGTTACCTGCGAACTGATACGCCAAAGCTAAAGAGGTTCGCAGTTCGGCAGAGGATGTTGCGGTCAACCGGGATTCTAAAAGCTGAACGGCGGCGGCTGGATTGCCCGTTTCGCGGAGGGCTGTCGCATAGGCAGGTAGCGCATTATCTGGCACCGTTTTTCCGAGTTTGCGATAGCGATCAAATAGCCTCAATCCCTCCTGATAATCACCGCTAAACGTGTAGATTTGCGCGGCTCCCAAAATCACCTCTGGTTTAGGACTGCGGGGCAGCACCAGTTGATAATCTGCGATCGCTTCGGTAAATCGGCCCTGATAGCCCAGTAGTAGCGCCCGTTGCGATCGACTTTGATCATCGTTCGGATTTAGCGCTAACAGCGTCGTCAGGGCTTCGATTCCCTTTGCCTGCCAAACCGGACGATAGCTTCCCAGAATGCCTACAGCGGTCAAGGCAGCGCGATTTTGAGGATCTAACTGTAATACCTGCTGATAAGCGTTCCAGGCGTTGGCATCCTGTCCAGCTTTTTGATAAGCGATCGCTAACCCCAACCGATCATCCAGCGATCGAGGATTCCTTTGCAAAGCTTGCTCAAAGGCTTTGATCGCTTGATCCACCCAACCTTTGTTTAATAAGGTGTAACCAGGACTTGCGGGTTGAGCCAGAATTGGAGTGACGGTGCCCAGTGTTAGAATGCTCGCGATCGCAACACTCAACAATCGATAATTGAGCCAGGAAAGCTGACCAGACGGTGCAATCTTCTCTCTAGTAGATTGAGTCTTTTGATGCTCAACGTCTTTGATAACGTCTTTGATATTGTTCATCTTCTCCCCCGTGGACTCACATCAAACTCTGTTCTCAAGCGAAACCCAACCACCGTTTCTGAGAATTCATTTCGTTGTTGAACCATCACCCCAGCCCGCAAAAACTTAGACACTCGCAGGTCGTAATAGACCTCTAAGACATCCGGAACTTTGGCATCCGAATCGCGACGCAGATCTTCGTTGGATAACTGTCGTCCGTAGCCAATCCCCAGGCGATCGTCTCGTCCAAACAAATCTAGCCAGGTCACCCCAAAACTGAAGGTATCACCGCCCTGCCCCAGCGTCATGTTGTCATAGCGCCCATAGCGCCCAAATAAGCCCATTTTTAACTGTGGGATATAAACTTCTGCATTGATTCCGTAAGCAGTCTCTCGATCGCCACTGGCTAACCCAAAACCATCGTCGCGAGGAAACTGAAAAATCTCCCGAAACCCCGTCCGCCGTCCAGCATCTCTAGAAGATACATAGGTGCCCCGAATGATAGCGGGCCCCAACCGCACTCCCAACTCTCCCGCAAAGCTATCTAAAGCAAACTGGCTCAAGTCGCGGTTCGCCGAAAAGGTTGCCGCCTTGACTTCGATATTGTCGGTCAGATTCCAGTTGGCCAGCACTCCAATCCGCGATGAAACTCCCGCCGCACTTAAAGCTGGATTGGTTTGAAACGCTAGATTAAAAAAGTGACTCGCGCCATCTTTGGCGAAACTGTTGCGATCGAAGTAGGAGGTTAAATCCATTAGTCCCACCACAAACCGCAACTCTGGCAGGTTGGCAGGCGAGGTGGCGAAGTACAACTCGTTGAGGTCTAATCCCGTTCGGGGTGAATCAGCAAAAGCATTGCCAGTTGTCAGATCCACGACTGCCCCAAACATAGAATGAGGCGTAATGGCATAGGTTCCTGTTACCCTGGCTCTCGCTGACGATTCACTTCCTTCCTGTTTGAAAACGCCCTGTAGTTGAATCGAGGGCCGTCCCAAAATTGCGCTTCCCTGCCGTCGGACATCCGCTGAAGGCAACGGTTCTGAACTGGCTTGAGCCAACATTGAACCATCAGGCAAGCTAGATACTGTGGAATCTGCACCATTTGAGAACCCGACAAATCGCTCACTGCCAACATAGCTTGTCATATTAGCGGAATCGACCCAAGGCGCACTCGTCGATCGCTCTGGCGGCAGTGTCATCAACCTCGACTCTCCCATCCCTCGAACATCGCCCTGCGCCAGGTCTAATTCTGTCTGTGGCAAGCTACCGCGTGACTCTATGACTGCCCCAAACATAGAATCAGGCCGACTCGAATAGGTCGCCATCACTCTGGTGTCTAGCCTGGGATTGTCTAACTTAGCGCTATCTAATGAATCATTCTTTTGTTTATAAACGGACTGAGATCGAGTAAATGGCGTGGCTGGGCTGTTCTGGGATTGGACGATCGAAGGTGGAGATTCTGCATTGGCGATCGCTGTTTCGTCAGGCAAAATAGACGCAACAGAATCCGGACTAGTCACCTCATCTGAGAAGCTAGCGAATTTCTCACTGCCAAGATGGTTAGTCAGACTCGCTGGATTGATCAAAGGCGCATCTTCTACCAGCTCCGGCGGCAGCGTTGCCAACACTGGCTCACTCAATCCACTAATCCCCGCTCCCGTGAGCGCTAATAGCCCACCTGCTCTAAGCCACAATAACCGATTCAGCCTGCTAGCGTGAATCGAGCGTTTAACCTGAGAATACATACTTTCTCCTCAAAATGGCATGGCACACACAATCAGTTATTTAGAACCGATCGTTAGAACTGAATTCTGGATGTGTGTCATCTAAAAGTCAGTGAATTTGACGTACAAGAAATTTGGCGTTTTTTGCAGAGAGACGGTTTCTCTCAAGCTAAAATGCCGGATCAGCAGGGATTTAGGTTGACAAACTCAGATTTGGTCATTAACCCAGCAATCATAGAAAGTGCAGTCCTGATCAGGTGAGCATTGCTCACAAAACTCTGCGGTTGATGGCAGTTACGGAGGGTAGGCTACAAAATCCATGTATTTTCAACAACTGGGGTAATAATAGCGCGGGTGAACACTGCAACTTTAGCCAGGATGACGTGCAACTAAAAATCTGAAGCCCCTGATTTTCTGAACCGACACAATCAGCAGCCTAGATTGTCGGTACAAGCCCATTAAATCGGTACAAGCACACTAAAACGAATGATTTGCGAACCCTGGTTGGACTGATTCAAAAGATATGCTACCTATAGAGGATTAAAGCCCTGCTAAGTATTGATGCAGACTTATTATCACATCGGTTGCTAACCGCCCAAAGGTGTTTAGACTTTTGAGGTGACATTTATTTCACTAATCCGCATAAATGATTGCACATCAGGAACATCTGCACCTGATCAAAGCTTCAAAATGGTTGCATTCGTCAACGAACAAACGTTGGGTCAATCCCTTCAGTAGTACCACCCACTTGCATCCGACATGTTACTGAATTCATTACCTCAATAGGACTGGTTTGTGAGACATTAATGAAAATCAATGATTATTATGAAGATCAGATAAAGCGACTAGTTTAACTCCGGAGTTCTAGTACGGAGTCGTCCCGTGGTACGTCAACCCGTCTGGCATGATTGTCCAATCGATCCAACAGTTGCTCAAATCAGTGTCAACAAGCTGTGCTTTGTGAAAATTGGCATAGCGAATATCTGCACCCTTGAGATTAGTATTAACTAGTTTGGCTTCAATTAATATCGTTCCGTATAGGCTTGCATCCTGCAAATTAGTCTGATCAAATCGCGCCCGTCTAAAGTTTGCATCGCGCAATTCAGTGTTCACAAATGTTGTATTTTTGAGGATCGTCTTCGTCAGGTTGATGTTGAGAAGCTGCGATCGATTGACATTGGCACCCGTCAAATCAGCTTCTCGAAAATCTGCCCCTTGAGAATTGACGTTCTGAAGGTTGGCACCTCGCAGGTTAGCATGACTCAAAATAGCGTTGCTAAATTGACTGCGACTAAAGTTGGCTCCTGCTAAGTTTGCATTTTTCAAATTAGCGTTGGTTAAATTCAAGCCACTCAAATCAACGCCACTCAGATCACAACCGATACATTGATTAGTGTCTAACAGCGTCTGCCGATTCGCCGCTTTAGTGGGGGCCACCGTGGAAGCAGATGACTGTACCACAGAGGAGTCAACTGGCTGGGCAACCAGTGTTTGATCGAGCGATCGTCGCAACCAGAATGCTGCTGATATTGAAGTGGTCAGCAAGATGAGTGCAACGAACAGAAAACGTGAAGTCATAAATTTTACCCAACACTAAGCTCTCAACTGGCAAAGGTTTCGATCGCAAGATGGCTTGAACGATATTAGAGGAGGTTTGAAAAGTTTCATTAGGGTTCAGCAGAACAGGCTGGTCTTCTCAGATTCCAGGAAGTCTACTCAGTAGAAGGCACCAACAAGACACTGAGAAAAACTGCTTTCACTATATCTAAAAACAAGCTAGTAACCCTGATCAGCAGGGCTAACACAAGGAAATTTTATAATTGAACAGTTTGTCTAACGGGTTTGTGTTCTTTAAGCTGTGTTTTACATAGTAGAGCATTGAACGCAATTCAACCTTTCTAGTGGATGCATTGGTCGAGTCTTCTAACGCGATCGAGGTAACCTGTGCTTGCAAAAAGTTCTTTTTTTGTTGGGAGGTTCCGGTTTCTCTCAAAATCCTCCGGACTATTGCAAGATGGGTTCGTAACTTTGAGAGTGTCTTTCTGAAAAAAATATTATCTCTGTGCTCAAATTTAAAGTAGGTCAGCTTAATTAACCTGAAGGTAGAACCCTTTACCCATCTATCATGCAGGATTACGGAGCGTCTTCAATTTAGTTCTACTTTGCGATTTAATGCAATGTGCAACTTCAAATTCATCTCCATCGCGCTATTGACTCCCTCTCAATGCCTCCTTATGTGAATCACCCATCATGGACAAGTCCTTATTTAAGAAATTCCTGTTGCCTGGCATTTTAGTTGCTTGTGCTACTTTTTCGGGATTAATCTTCACATTGACATCGAGGCAGTCAACGCTCTTTTTAGCCGAAACAACCCCATCGCAGGAGGGCACTGTTCAGCGGCTATTAACAAATGAGCGTAAGGAACTTGCGATTCGCCATGTTGGGGTGTCTATTATTTTGAGTGTCGCGTCTGGAATAGCCACCATTGAAATGCTCAGAAGGTGGTATAAGTTTCAAACAAAAATTCAAGAAAAGTTGCAGCAATTTGAGGTCACCCAGCATTTTGTGACGACAGAAGAGGTTGCCACACCTTCATTCCTCGCTAATGATTTCCTCGATTCTGAAAAAGACACTGCCCTACCAGAAACCTTTAATCTAGACTTGCCACCAACGATTGTTCTAGACGAATCTTCTGATGTTGCAGTCCTTGCTCCCCAAGCTGAGCCAACTAGCTGGAATGATGTTGCCTTCTTCCGTTCACCAGTCTTTAACGCAGTAACCTCTAATTCAGCAGCCTCCCACTCACAGACCGAAGGGGTCGTCGCTGAACGCCATAGTTTTGCCCAGAATGGGTCTCGATCGGTTGCTCAACCCTCGATCGAGATGCCAATTTTAGAATTACAGCCACCCTACCAGACTCATCGTGTGACCCTGCCTGGTTCTTCCCGTTATCAGTTTGCCATCTTGTTTGATGACCAGTCTTATTGCCTCGTCAAGTTAGAGAAGACGCGCGAGAATGCACTCAAAGTTGCAGCCTTGTTAGCTGACTTACATCAGCGGGTCATTATGACTAACACCAAGCGAGGGTATGCGATTTGGACTTGGCAAGCTCAGGCAAATCAAAAGTTTGTCCTTTGAGCTTGTAGTAATTGCCAGAAATCTCCTAAGAACTGTAAATTTAGGAATGAGACTTAAATAACTTCGACAATTGTAGAGCCTCGGATCGCCCTCCTCACGAAGTGGGGCGAAGCCCTCGCCAACCCTTCTCCCCAGGGCTACCGTGTACACACAAGTTGATTGATCCGTCATTGCCGAGACCCTTCGCCCCCTAAATCCCCCAAAATTGGGGGACTTTGAGCTGTCGTCCTGGCTTTGAACTTTGGAAATCTTTCCTTGGTCAAAGTCCCCCAGAATGGGGGATTTAGGGGGCTGAAGCCGATTGAAACGAAGCGATTCCGGACTTGTGTGTACACGGTAGCCCCAGGGAGAAGGGAGCCAGATCTCTTGTTCCCTCTCCTTGGGGAGAGGGCTAGGGTGAGGGTGAAATTTCGGAGTTATTTAATCCACGATCCTTAGTAAGCCCAAAGACTGGGTTACATTGAGCTTTGTGAAACGCACCGCTTTCAAACGTTAGTGGTGTGTTTTGCTGAAAGTGGTTGTTTGCGATCGAGCTTTGAATCCAGTTTCCCCCCTTTTTAAGAGGCTAGGCGAATCTCATGAGTGTCCTACTAAAAATGATTATTTGCGATCGACTAATCCTGATTGCACATCAAGTCTCTTCTCAAATAAAGATTGGTTTTTCCTGAAGTTGGGCTGGAGTTCAGTAGAGATACTAATCATTGTTGAGTTGTTATAAAGGTGCTAGAAAAATACTAACAACGGCGTATGAAGTTCAGCAAAAATGCTGGAAATTTTGAGAGAAAATAGCAAGAATGATGGTAACTTAGATTTTAGAGAATTCAACCCTGGCTGTTGGAACGAGATTTTCAGGGAACTAAGGGCTTTTACCACTACAAGGATTTTGACTCAAACACCTAAAGCCACCGAAACTCTACCAGGGTGTTTACATCGATGCAGCTACCACAGACAAGATTAAACGTCGATCGTGTGCCTTTGACGAAAGTAGTTACGGCTAGAGACATCCCTTCATAACTAACTCAATAATGCAGAAAAGCATCCTGAGCATCTGTTTGGAAAGTTCGGCTGATAACAGAATCTACTAGATCCCCTTACAAAAGGAGACAGTGAATTCGGTTCCTGCTTAAAGTCCTACCGTGTACACACAAGTCGTTGTCGCTTCGTTTTAGTCGGCTTCAGCCCCCTAAATCCCCCATTCTGGGGGACTTTGACCAAGGAAAGATTTCCAAAGTTCAAAGCCAGGACGACGGCTCAAAGTCCCTCACTTGTGGGGGATTTAGGGGACGAAGGATCTCAGTAATGACAGATCGATCAACGTGTGTGTACACGGCAGGCTTGAAGGCAGAGGCGATTTTAATAGAAGGAACTCCCAAAAATCTTGATTGTTCCGATTTGCTTTGGGGCAAGTTTTCACCATCCATCTCAAGAATCATAGTTTCAAAATTCTTTTGCTCCAGCCCTGCTGTTTTTGGGGCGCTGAGTCTCTATCACATCCAAAAACTTTCTCTTAACAATGTTTACTCCCTCCTCTGTGAAATCGATAGAGCCTCCGATCGCAACTTACAAAGTGGAGACGACTGATGAACTAGCAAGACATATTCAAATTTTTACTCGTGAGAAAATCTCAGGGCGGCTCGACTTGAGTGCTCCTAATAGCGAGGGAGCCATGTGGAGTTTGTTTTTTCGACTGGGTTGTCTAACCTGGAGTGCTGGTGAAATGCATCCGCTGCGCCGTTGGAATCGACAACTCTATCAGCACTGTCCGCATTTAGTCGCTGACTCTTTTGAACAACAAACAGGCCGTCCTCAGCACTGGGACTATAAATCTCTGATCAACCAGGTAAAACAGGGAAAAATTCAGCAAGGAACGCTGGCAGCGATCGTCGGAGGTAACATTCTAGAGATCCTGTTTGATGTCATTCAGGCAGAACAACACCCCCATCAACCTTCAGCAATGAAGCTGGACTACTACAACAAACTCCCTCAAGAACTCATTCATTCAACATTGGTTTCGATTCAAGCTGACCGGGCCTGGCAGCACGCAGAAAAAGCCTGGGCAATCTGGCAACAAGCAGGCTTGGTTAACTTTTCCCCTAACCTGGCTCCGATTATCTGGGACGAAGAGGGACTGCGACAGCAAACGTCTCTACTTGCCTACCACAACCTCTCTACGTTTGCCGATGGCAGTTGGACACTACGGGACTTGGCTATCAAGCTAAAACAACCCCTGGTGCCCTTAACACAGTCTCTCATGCCCCACGTTACTCAAGGGATGATGGGGCTAACGCTGGTCAACGACATCGCCTTTCAGGTCAAGCCTAGTAAAGGGCCTTTGGTTGCCTACATTGACGACAGCCGATTTGATAGTGCAACAATGGAGCGCATTCTAATCCCGGCTGGCTATCGGTTCATCAACATTCGCGATTCAGTACAGGCGCTACCAATGTTACTAGAACACAAACCTGACCTGATCTTTTTGGACTTACTCATGCCAGTCGCCAATGGCTATGAAGTGTGTGCCCAAGTTCGTCGCATCTCAGCGTTTAAAGAGACTCCAGTGATTATTCTCACGAGTAGTGACGGGATTGTCGATCGCGTGCGCGCAAAAATTGTTGGCTCTTCGGGCTTTTTGGCAAAGCCGATCGAGTCAGACAAAGTGCTATCTGCATTACGGCAGCATTTATCAGTTTCCTCCGTAACATTCTAATCAGGGTGCCGATTTGAAGAACGTTGTATTACGAGAACATTGCTCATGACTACGATCCTTTTAGTTGAAGATAGTTTGACAGAAACCACAGTGCTCACCTACTACCTTAAACAAGCAGGGTTAGCAGTAATTAGTGTGACTAGCTGTGAAGAGGCTCGAATCAAGCTTGGCTTAAATAAACCAGATCTGGTTATTCTCGATGTGATCTTGCCAGGTCAAAGCGGGTTTGAGTTGTGCCGCGAACTGAAGACACAGGCGAGTACTTCACAAATCCCGGTCGTCATCTGCTCAACCAAAGGAACGGATGTCGATAAGATGTGGGGAGCCATGTTGGGGGCTGATGCTTACCTCCCTAAACCTGTAGACCAGAAAGAGTTTACGAACATCATCCTTCGTTTAACGGCTGTTTAGGAAGCCACTCTACAATGCAATCCTTTGATTTAGTACCTACCATCAGTAACCTGAGCGCGCTACTCTTAGCGCCTCCTCCTCCAGACACTCGTCAACGGCTGCTCTGCTTTCCTCTGGGGACTCAAGATAGTGTGCTCCTGCCTCTAGAACAAATTACAGAAATTCTCAGTCTCGATCGCTCAGGAATTTTACCCGTTCCCGAAATGCCAGACTGTGTAATGGGAATCTGTAACTGGCGAGGCGAAATGCTTTGGCTAGTAGACTTTAATAACTTTGTGGGTTACCCCTCTCCGCTATTCGCGCACTCGTTGGATGCGATCTCGGTCATTGTGATTCAGATCAATCATCAGTCGATCGGGCTTGCAGTTCCCCAAGTCGATGACATTCAGCTACACGATCTCCAGCAACTCCAGCCAGCGACGATCGGGTTATTTCCGCCTAAGCTATTGCCTCTTGTTCAAGGTACGCTACCTGGGTGCAGCGATGCGGTCTTAGATCTCAAAACCATTGTTCATTGCCCCCTATGGAAAAAACACCCAGGCGGAGAGGGTTGAAGTTTTTTGCTTTATCCGCTTCTCCAACCGTCCGATTTGTGAGGCAACTTGTGGGTAGTGACCCCTCACAAGTGCCAGACGTGACTGATACACACCCTGATGTCAGCTTGACTACCCAGGAAATAAGGCTGGAAGCTGATTCCCACACTTTTCAACTAGACGATCTCGATGATTCACACCGTGAGCGGGCTGATGCAAGTTTGACTGCTCAGGAAGGGGAAGTTTCCCATTTTTCTCAACTAGACGATGATGCACAGACACCAACAATCATGCAAAAACTAGAGCAATCTGAATCAAGTCACAATCCTAGTTACGAGATTATCCACCCACCTACCTACGAGACGATTCATCCAATGCCAAACTCGATCCATAGCGGCGAGACACTGACCGAAAACGCTGATCACTCTGCTCTGAGTTGGTTAGTTAACATTGCTGACCAGATGCGCCATGCTGAAGCAGTAGAGCATCTATTTGAAATTACTGTGTCTGCGGCTCGACAATGTTTGCAAACCGATCGAGTACTGATTTATCGCTTTGAAAATAACCAACAGGGTGTTGTGTTAGCTGAGTCGATGGTTAACGGCTACACGCCCAGTTTGAAAGAGTTTTTACCTGCGATCGCGTTTGGAGCCAAACAAGCACAAGATTATCAACAGCAAGCCTTTATTGCTCTAGAGGATCAAGAATCTCTAACTCCTCATCAGCTTCAGCTACTAGAACGGTTTCAGGTGAAAGCTAGTCTTAGTTTCCCAATCTGGGTCGAGGAGCAGCTCTGGGGGTTATTAGTTGCTCAACGCTGTGCTGACTCGCGCAAATGGCAAGCGTTTGAACTAGATCGACTTAACCAAATTGCTAAAGAACTGAGACTCCATCTTCAGCCTGTCGTCGCGCGGGCCCAAAAGCAAAAGAAAGTTGAGCAAGACCGGATTATTACAAGAGTTATCAATAAGATTCACCAGTCTCAGGATGTGTCCAGTGTCTTTCAGACGACGACTCACGAAGTTCGGCAGCAGTTGAAGTGCGATCGCGTCGCTGTCTATCGCTTTAACCCTGATTGGACAGGTCAGTTTATCTCAGAATCAGTAGGCAAAACCTGGACTGCACTGGTCGGACTTAATCTGGAAACCGCCTGGAATGATACCTACATGCAAGAGACGCAGGGCGGCCGTTATCGCAACCATGAATCGATCGCCATTGACGATATCTACAACGCAGGTCACAGTCCCTGTCACATTGAGATTCTAGAAGGGTTTGAAGTCAAAGCTTATGCCATTGCCCCAATCTTTGATGGAGACACCCTGTGGGGCTTGCTGGCTGCCTACCAAAACTCAAAACCACGCCATTGGGAGCCGACTGATGTCAGTTTGCTGGTTCAAGTTGGTCAGCAGTTTGGGCTGGCACTTCGACAAGCAGAATCTTTGGAGCAAGTACGATCGCAATCCATCCAGTTAAACCGGGAAATCGAACATGGGCAAGCAATCACCGATGTCATCGACAAACTGCGCCAAACCCTGGAAGTAGATGCCATCTTCAAGACGGTCACTCAAGAGATTCGCAGACTTCTCAATGTCGAGCGGGTAACGATTTACAAGTTTCGCTCAGACTTTTTTGGCGACTTTGTAGCGGAATCAGAGGCTAAAGGCTTACCGCAACTGGTCGGGAGTGGTTGGGAAGACCCTTACCTTCAGGAACACAAAGGCGGTCGATTTCTCAATAACGAACCCTTAGTGATCGATGATATCTACAATGCAGGTCTCACCGACTGCCATATAGAAGCTTTAGAGAACTACAGCGTTAAAGCTTGTCTGGTGGTTTCTATTTTCCACGGGCAAGAGCTTTGGGGGCTACTGTCGGCGTTTCAAAATAGCAAGCCGCGACATTGGGAAGAGGAAGACATTCGGCTAATGATGCGCGTGGCGGCTCCTTTTGGGTTTAGCTTACAACAGGCGGAGTACATCGAACAACTGCGAACTCAAGCCAAACAGTTGGCAAGAGCCGTCGAACAGCAACAGTTTACCGCCAAGGTGGTTGAGCAAATTCGGCAGTCGCTTGATTTAGAGAAGACCTTCAAGACCACTGCTAGAGAGATTCGAGGCTTTTTGGAAGTCGATCGCGTTGCTCTGTTCAAGCTCTACCCTGAATCTGGCTACACGATCGGAGAAACCATCGCCGAGAGTGTTAAACCCGGTTTTGTTTCAGCCCTGTCTATTAAGGTTGAAGACCACTGTTTTGGCGATGGATTTGCAGAACACTACAAAAAAGGGCGAGTCTGCGCGATCGATGACATTTACAATGCAGGGCTAACGGATTGCTACATCGAAGTACTTGCCCAGTTTCAAGTAAAAGCCGATCTGGTCGTAGGCGTTCTTAAAGGTGGGGAACTGTGGGGCTTGTTGTGTATTCACCATTGCAGCGAACCTCGACATTGGCAAGAAACAGAAATTGAATTTATCAAACAGATTGCCGCTCAACTCGGCGTTGCAATCCAGCAGGGAAATTATGCCCAACAGCTAAAAGAACAATCGCAGCAGTTAGCAGAATCAGCCCTACAAGAGAAGACCGCGAAAGAGCAGCTTCAGCAAGAAGTCATTCAAGTCTTGATGTCAGTCCGACCCTCGTTAGAAGGTGATCTGACGGTTCGCGCTCCGGTTACAGACACCGAAGTTGGAACGGTTGCCGATGCTTACAACAATACTCTAAACAGTTTGCGACAAATCGTTATGCAGATGCAAACTGCCGCCAGTCAAGTCACCCAGACAACTCAAATGAGCGATACATCTATTACAACGCTGACTGCTCAAGCTCAAGAACAACTCCACTCAATCGACCAAGCTCTCCAACAAGTGCAGACGATGGTTGACTCAACAGGAGCAGTGGAAATTAACGCCCAGCAAGTAGAAGCCGCAGTCCAACAAACCAACCAGACTGTTTTGGCGGGGGATGCTGCGATCGACCGCACTGTCGAGGAGATGGAAGACATTCGAGAAACCGTTGTAGAAACCAGCAAGCGGCTCCAGCGTCTGAGCGAATCTTCTCAAAAGATTTCTAGAGTTGTCAGCTTGATTGGTAACTTTACGACTCAGACCCAACTACTGGCACTGAATGCGTCGATCGAAGCCACACGAGCCGGGGAGTTTGGGCGAGGGTTTGGCGTAGTTGCCGATGAAGTGCGATCGCTGGCTCGACAGTCTGCGACGGCTGCTACCGAGATTGAGCAGCTTGTTCAAGAAATTCAGGCAAGCACGGCTGAGGTGTCTACTGCAATGGAGGTCGGAATTCAACAGGTGGAGTCAGGAACCACGGTTGTGAATGAAGCTCGGCAAAATCTAAATGAGATTGTCAGTGCGACGGCTCAAATTAGTCAACTGGTCACAGGCATTACTCAAGCCACTCAAGCCCAGACTCAGCAGTGTCAATCAGTGACCCAAACAATGTCGAAGGTAGCCGCGATCGCTCACAAAACCTCTGAAGATTCGGTGACGATTTCTGCATCCTTTAAGCATCTCCTGGCAACGGCTCAAGACCTGCAATCTAAGAGTGAACAATTCAAAGTCAACTAGCATATTGGACTTCTATCATGTCCCTAGACCCTACCATCCGCGAGCAAACCTATCAATACTTTCTCCAAGAAGCCCCCGAACTCCTGCACGCGATCGAAGAAGGCTTGTTGAGCCTCAAAGAAAACTGGGGCATCAATCAAGTCAACAACCTGATGAGAGCTACCCACACTCTCAAAGGGGCTGCGATGAGCGTAGGCTTGGAGACTATCTCCGTTGTCGCTCACTCTTTAGAGGATATCTTTAGAGCGCTCTGTCAGCCCAATGTCTCCCTTGATCTGGAGGCCGAAGCGCTACTGTTTGAGGGCATGGAGTGTCTGCGCCTGCCGCTCATGGCTCAACTCACAGGCAGATCGGTTGATGATGCTGAAATTCTCGATCGAGCCGCCACCATTTTTTCTCAACTACAAGGGAAACTGGGAGACTGTTTTGGTCACGAGGCTTATCTGCCGACTTCAACTGATTTGGGCTTTGATTTGACGCAATCTTTGTTTGAAGTTGGAGTCACCCAGCAGCTAGAGCAAATCAAGACGGCGCTAGACAGTCAATCACCTGAGAAAATTGCCACGACCCTGCACACTCAGGCTGAAATTCTCTTAGGGTTAGCCGAATCTTTGAATCTAGCTGGGTTTGGGGCGATCGCGCACACTGTTCTCACCGCTTTAGACAATCACCCGGAACAGTCTGTGATCATCGCTCAAACTGCGTTAGTAGACTTTCAAGCAGGACAGGCGGCTGTACTCGCGGGCGATCGCAGTCAGGGGGGCGAACCTTCGATTGAGCTACAACAACTAGCAAATCTTCCGCCTCGTGCGAATACCTTCTCACTAGAGGCTGGACTAGAAAGCAATGAGTTGTTAAGCGAAGAACCAAACGCGCCTCTTTTAGAAAGCATCTGGGGAATGCAGTCTACGACAGACGAGCCAGCGATCGAGCTAGGAAAACTCATGGCCTCATCAGAGGTCAGAAGTGAGCAAGCTACCAAGGAACACGCTTCTTCCCAACCAGAGCGATCGACGACTTCTCTCAATTCCTGGTCTCAAAAAGATTCAGCTTCACTGTCTCCTAGTGTGCGAGTGAGCGTCAAACATCTTGACCACCTGAATTACTCAGTCGGAGAACTCGTCACCACCCAAAGTCGTCAGGTGCTCCAGACCGAGCAACTACAGTCTGCGAGTAAAACGCTGCTCACCCAAATCAAGCAGCATCAACAACTCCTCAACCAACTTCAAAATCAGTCTGACCATCAGGTAACTTTGCTAAAACAATCGCAAACCGGGAACCCTACAACTTCTCGTTCAAGGTCTTCTAAAGCGGCCCATAGAGCTTCTAAGAAAGGGAAGGTACACCAAACTCGCTCTGATTTCTTAGCGCGGGACTATGGGAGTAATGCTGCGTTGATTCAGACAATTTTGGATCACGTTGTGCAGTTGGCAGAAACAGCGGATGCCATTGATTTGTTAACGCGCGAGTCTAATCAAACGCTCGAAAAACAACATCAACTGCTAACCTCTACTCAGAGTGCTTTGATCGAAGCCCGAATGCTACCGCTGGGCGAGATTTTTGGTCGCTTTCCTAAGACTTTGCAACAGCTAGAAACTCTGCACAACAAGCCCGTCTCGCTAAAACTACAAGGAAACGACGTTTTGGTAGACAAGGCGGTTGCTGAGAAGCTATTTGACCCCCTGCTTCATCTAGTTCGCAATGCGTTTGACCACGGGATTGAGGCTACCCAAGTTCGCCAACAGCGCGGTAAATCAGAGAAAGGGCAGATTAAAATCGCTGCTTACTACCAGGGAAGGCATCTGGTGATTGACGTGCAGGATGACGGAAATGGACTAGATTTTGAGCAGATTCGACAACGTGCGATCGAGCGACAACTCCTCTCATTCGATCAAGCACATCGTCTCAATCCAACTCAACTAGCCGATTTACTGTTTGAGCCAGGGTTTTCTACGGTGTCTCACATCAGTGATTTGTCTGGGCGCGGTGTTGGGCTGGATGTTGTGCGAAGTCAGTTACAATCTCTGCGCGGGTTAGTAACGGTTGAGTCTGAACTACATCAAGGAACTACGTTTAGGTTACAAATTCCGCTGAGTCTAACGATCGCTCAATTGTTTGTCTGTGAAGTTGGCTCCAAAACCTATGCTTTGTTAGATGATGCCGTCGAGCAAATTCTACTTCCGCTTGCTAGTCAGATTCAGGAGCGCAATGGGGGTAAGTTTCTCCGCTGGACTAAAGGCACAGATGAGAAGGTCGCTCCTATCTACTCGTTGACAAGCATTCTGGAGTATGATGCAAGCCCAGCTTCCCAACCTTTTCAGTCTCCTGCTCTTACTCAGTCAGTCAATCCTGTGATTGTGATTCGCTGCCAAGACACGCTGCTGGGGTTAGAGGTCGATCGCTTAGTCGGCGAACAACAGTTGGTTATTCGTCCTTTAGGAACCATGATCGGGTCACCAAACTACCTGCACGGAGCCGCTGTTTTAGCTGACGGACGATTGGCCTTAGTGATGGATGGGGCGATGTTGCTGCAAAAAGTGTTTGATCAGCAGCGCGACATTGGAATTGAGAACAGTTGGGCAATGTCTACGGTTGCGTCACTTCCAGAAAACAGGCAGCGATCGCTGCTTCAATCTCAGTTCACGTTTCCAAACCTCCCAGCTTCAGATACCAGGTCAGACACGCGCATTCTAGTAGTAGATGATTCCATCACAACTCGCGAATCTCTAACGCTGACGCTGCAAAAAGCGGGCCACCGCGTGTTTCAAGCTCAAGATGGTTATGAAGCCCTTGAGCAGTTTCAACGTCAGTCTGAGATTCGCTTGATCATTTGTGATGTTGAAATGCCTCGAATGAATGGATTTGAGTTGCTGAGAAGCCGACAACAAATCCCTCAGTTAGCAGACATTCCGATTTTAATGCTGTCGTCTCAGAGTGGTGAAAAACACCAGACACTCGCCGCACAATTGGGAGCAACCGCCTATATGGTCAAGCCTTATATGGAGTACAAACTGTTAGCAATCGTGTCAGAGCTACTAGCCAGAAATGTACTCAATGCTGTATCCGAGCGAGGATAGTCTGAAACCGATGCAAAATGAGTCAAAAGCGGAGAAGTTTATTGCATTTGCTGTGGAGGATTATGATCTGGCGCTGCCGATCGCTGAAGTTCTGCAAGTGGTCAGGTGTCCTCTCAGCACAGATCCCAAAGTCGGCAAAATGGGGCTAGTGCAGATTGGTCAGCACATGGTTCGAGTTTTAGATTTGCACCAGCAGTTAGGAGCAGAACCGACCTCACGGCCTTTTTTATTGATTGCACACAGTTTTCCAGGAGAGTTTTGTGCAATTCCAGTCTCTGAGCCACCGAGTTGTATCGAGTTTTTGAGAGAGAACATGCAGCGACTACCACAGTCTAGCCCGTTGTCTGGTGTGCTAGCGATCGCGAGTCATGCGCTGGTCATCCCCCAGGAGGAAACGACAACAACTATTCTTCTACTAGACATCAAACGAATCTTAAACATGACCACTCCCGCTCTTGCGCCAGGTTAAAGAACTAGATGAGTTTGTTCACTCTGCTTATAGACTCGGCTTGCCCCGTCTAACTTCCAAGGCCTTGAATTTGCAGGTGATACTTCATCTCAGATTGTATGCCGCCTGTTTGTTTGAAACTACCAGAGATGGGGGCGGCGTAACTAGACAGGGAACTGGCAACTAAGGCAATGTGACGATCGCTCACTGCTAACCCATGCGTCGGATCATAGCCTCGCCAACCTGCTCCCGGTAGATACACTTCTGCCCAGGCGTGGAGGTGACGATCAGCGCTGTCCAAATCGCCTTCTTGATAGCCGCTGACAAATCGGGCAGCCAGTCCGATCGCTCGACACACTTCGACAAACAAAACAGCGAAATCTCGACAGGAACCTTTCTTCTCGCTCCAGGTGACTCCGGGTGGGGTGGGTGCGCCTGTTTCGCGGATCATGTATTGGCAGTTTTGGTAGATGCGCTGATTGAGTTCTCCTAAAAATTGAATCGGGTCGCTTTGGGTGGTTTGCTGAATCTCCTGGGCTAGTTGCAGGGCGATCGGGTCGATGGCGGTGGGGTACTTTAACCCTTGTCCGATCAGATAGGGCTGAAGTTGGGAGAGCAGTGAGGAAGGATAGTCGATCGGCAGTTTGAGTGCCCAAGACTCCATCAGATAGTTAAAGGGATTGCTTTGATGAGTGATGACCTGTGATTGAACTGTGATCGCTAGGGAGTCTGTAAGCGTTTGCGGAAACCATAGTTTGATCAGCGTGTTGCCATCCAGGTCGGTGATGTCCGATCGAGACAACGGGGTGGGAGTGACGGTCAGCATGAACATTTGCAGGGTTTGCCAACCATCCGATCGCGGTCGCAATCGCACCAGATGAGGCTGCAACATCACAGGCTGACTGTAGGTGTAAGTGGTAGTGTGAGTGATTTGGTAAAGCAAAGAGAGAAGGGATGAGGGATGAGGGATGAGGGATGAAATGGGTAGTTTGTGATCGCTGAAGGTGGGACGGTGTTTCTGGGATTCAACCCGCATTTTTTATCCGATCGGCTCCAGTGCAAAGAATGTCTCAAAGATCTTTTTACCGACATCGTTAGTGCGTCCTTGTAGATTGTCGAGAAATTCATGAAGGCCAGTGTGAACGATTTCGTCGATCGTGATGTAGTCTAAGTCCGATCGCAATCTTCCTAAAGCGCGTTCGACCGGACTGTTCCACGTTCCCGGTGGCGTGCCCGTGATTTCGTGGAGCGATCGTTCGGCTTGCTGGATGCAAAAACGAATCGATCGGGGAAATTCTCGCTCTAAGACCAAAAATTCTGCAACCGACTGGGGCGAGATGCGGTGGAGTCCTCGTTTGCGATACATCTCGTAGGCGCTGGCTGATTTGAGCAAGGCCATCCATTGCAACTCATCCAGAGTGGTGCCGACATCTTTGACCGACGGGAGCAAGATGAAGTATTTCACATCGAGGATGCGGGTGGTTTTGTCGGCGCGTTCGAGAAATCGTCCAATTTGCCCAAAGTGCCAACCTTCGTTGTGGGTCATGGTGGCGTTGCTGACTCCGACAAAGAGATGACTGGCGAGTTTGACTTCGACAAAAAAGTCAGAAAGATTAGACAAGGACTGATTCTCTGAGGCTTCTTTGACCAGGAAATAAAAGGCGTTAACCTGCTGCCACATTTCGGAGGAGATGATTTCTCGCACCGATCGGGCGTTGTCTCGTGCGGACTGAAGGCAAGACAGGATTGAGTTGGGATAGGCGCGATCGAAGGTCAAAAATCGGATCACGTTCTCTTGGGTGGCTTCGCCGTACCGTTCTTTGAACAGGGGCAAGTCTCCGGTTGTCATCACCAACGGTTCCCATTGTTGTCCCAATCCCAAAGGCGAATCGAGCAGCAGGGTCAAATTCACATCAATGAATCGAGCAATGTTTTCGGCCCGTTCGACATAACGATTGAGCCAGTAAATTGAGTCAGCAACGCGACTAAGCATAAGAGAGGTTGGAGATGAGATTTTTGCCGATTGGTTTATCGTAAAGGACTGTTGGCGCGACCCCTTGCGGGTAACTTGAAGAGATCGCTCCTCAATTCGAGAGTTTCGGGATGGGTAAAACCGTAAGCTACGCCACTTCTTCTAACTCAGGAACGTGTTCAGCTTCATAGTTTTCGATTAAGACACCGATTACATCCATCATCGAAGCAAGGGGATGATCTTCATTTTCGCCGACTTGATCAATCAGACTATCAAGTAGTTCGACTAGGCGATCGTATTCCTGTTCGGTATGAGGAACAAAAACTGTCTCTGCAATGGATGACCAGGCAACAATTGTTTGATCTAGATTAAGGTTTTGCATTATTCTTCCCACCTATCATCATCGTATTCGCCATGAGTTAATACAGCTCGAATATAAACTTTTTTGCGATTGTAATGAATCGCTGCAATGAGTCTAACTTTGTTACCTCCAATATTGAAGACATTTAATTTCCCGACTTGATCGGCAGATGGAAAGAGTTCACGAAGTTCAACGAATGAATCAAATTCATCTTGCTTAATGAACTTATACCACTGAGCCAGAGCGTTTTTTGTATCTGGATGCAGTTTGGCAAATTCATTAAGCCGTTTGCGTGTCATCACATGCATGTTAGTTTGCTCATGCGTCCTCCATTTTTGATTTTACATTTTTAATTGTTCCTGTACCCATGTTCGGAGTTACTCGTCGGGGTCGTTGAGGGAGCGTCGTGCAGCAGTTTGAGAGTTTTGGGATGGGTAGAATATTGGTGAGGAAAGCTTCAGACATTTGTTTCTTCAGAAGTTGTGTTAAATCCTTTGATGATTTGACGAATCTCATCTACTTCTATATCTGACTGGTCAGACTTTGAGTAAATGTCTAACAAAACAATCAACTCAGTAGATACGATCCAGTAAATTAGACGATAGCCACCACTTTTCCCTTTTTGACTGTCGCTGTTTTTGAGCCTCACCTTCATAACTGTGGAACCAATACCAGGAATTTGATTTCCTAGAGATACTCCAATTTGCAATTGCTCAAGAATGGGCTGAAGATCAGCTCGAATTTGGCGATACTTCTTGACTAATGCTTTCAGCTTATGTTGAAACTCAGGAGTCAGTCTAATCTCGACCAAGGGTGCGTCGTCAGTCAACTTCAATACCCTCCCAAAGTTGAGAAAGAGGTAGGGTTTGTCCGGTTACTGCTTGCTGCCAAGAGTTACGAAAGCTTTCTGTTGAAAAGTTTGTATCTGCTTCCGGCGTGGCTTGATTTTCCAGAGAATGGGTTTGTTGAATGATTGTGGATAGTGTTTTTAGAAGTTCAAGCTGCTCTGTGAATGAAAGCGACTGAGCGAGATTAATCGCTTGTTGAAGTTGAGATGTCATGGCATGTCCTCCATTTGTAATTCTATAGTTTGAATTTTTAATTGCTCCTGTGCCCATTGTCGCAATTGCTCGTCGGGGTCGTTGAGGGAGCGTCGTGCAGCAGTTTGAGAGTTTTGGAATGGGTAAGCAATTAACCTTTCCAGTTTTCCTTTGCTCTAGAAAAAATTTCGTCCAATTGCTGCTCTTCGTAAATCTGACGAGAAATTTCTACAGAGTCGGTTGAGTTTTGGTTGATCAAAGCTAGAAAGCGTAAAGTAGCTGCCATGCCTAGCTCTTTCTTGAGAGCGGCGATCGGTTTGACTCGAAGTTGAGTGTCGTTCATAGTTGGGGTAGAGTCCGTCATGGGCTTTCTCTCCAAATATAGTTAACTGGATTCATGGCTTCACAGGCTAATGCAAGTTTTCTGGCTTGCCGTGAGTTGCTCGATCGCACAGCAGTTTAAGGATTCTAGGATGGGTGCGATCGGGGGTATAGCAATTAATCTTTCTTGTAAATGTCACCTCTATTGCCAATGACATACACTTCGATATCACCAGAGGCGATATCAACTGTGAAAATCAGTCGAACTTTGCCAATTCGGAGCCTGTAGAAGCCTTCCCATTTCCCTTTCATCTGTTTGATGTCAAGTTCTGTAAACGGAATGATGCTTTGTTCTTCAACAACAATCAGCAGTTGATTCAGACTTGCTTAAATTCGGCTGAAGGTGCTAGGGTCAGCCTTCTCGATAAATTTGACTGCTTGTTTACGAAGCTTGATTGCCATGCTTCACCCACGCTGTCATATCAGTCGCTTCATCTTCGTTATAATCAGCGGGCGAACCAAACTCGGCTTCTAGTTCTGCTTGTTCGGCATCATCAACATAGGGCACCAGGATTTTGCAGAGCATCAATCGCTCCTCTCGCAAAACTTCCCGCATGGTTTCTTTGATTAACATCTTCAGTTCTTGAATTTCCACGGTTTCATCCACTAAATTAAGTTTGCCTTTCTGCGATCGTGTTTCTATTGTCTCTCACCTGCCATCTTTTCTAGTTGCTCCTGTGCCCATTTTCGGAGTTGCTCGTCGGGGTCGCTGAGGGAGCGATCGTGCAGCAGTTCAAGAGTTTTGGGATGGTTGGAATAATATCTGATAATATTCTCCAAAACTATTATTCTAAAATCTCTACTTGAATCTTTTGCACAATGTAAAAGGAATTTAAAACTGTGTGGAATATCTTTGTAATGATAAGCAATCGACTTAATTGCTCGCACAAGGAGAATCACTGATGGAGCATAATGTTCGATAGCCAAGGTAAGTAGTTGAGACATTTTTTTCTCTGTGTCATCAAGTACTTCTTCGGAATGTACAAACTCAATCTCATCTTCCCGCATTGATTCAGACAGAAGGGAAAAAGCCTCTAAATATCCGGTAGGATCTTTATTAACAAGGCCTATGAATTCTGAGTGTCCTAAACTGTTAGGTTCATAAACGTATTGAAGTATCTTTTTTGTTCTCTCAAAAGCTTTAAGTCTTAAATGGAAAACGTCTTTCTTGCTGAAGACCTGAAATAAGCATTCGTTTGCTAAAAATATATTTATGAACTCTTTCGATTCATCATTTTTTTCAATCAAGAACTCAACTAGCTGACATGTAAAACTCGTGTCAACCGCTCCACAAATCAGCCTCAAAACCTCATGCCAAGTTTCATCCTGCCAGTGTTGACCGAAGACCTCATCTCGCAATTGTTCAAAGGTCAAAGTGCGCTGTTTCTCAAATCGATGAACAATCTCCATCGCGCAGAAATATTCTAGAAAGGTGCGGTGGACAAAGCCGTAGGTGTCGGCTCCCCGATCGCACAAAATCCAATTCCGATGCCGCAACTGATCGATTAATCTATTCGCCTTTTCACGCGGTTCACCAAAGCCCTGATCGCGCAAATAGTTGGTCAAAATTTGGGTCAATCGATCGGCGCTAATCAGATTTCCTTTCAGCCCGTCTTCGCTAGTTTGCATCTCGTAGGCAATCAGGCGAAGCATTTCCTGTTTTTCGCGCCGCCCGATCGCATCCATCGGTAACTGCAATCGCTTGTGATCCACATCCCAGTGATAGAGCAACACTCGCGAGGCTTGGTCGTAGAGGTCAGCACGATCGCTGGGTAATTCTTGCCGTCGATTTAGAATTGCCATCATCGTCAGCAGCAACGGATTATCGGCCAAATTTTGGATGGCTTTGGAGTTGGCGATCGCTTCTTTCAATCGTGTGACTAATCGAAGCTTATCGACATCATTTCCTAATGCTAAGGTATACCAGCGATCGATAAATTCATGAATCTCATCAGTATCTAACGGCTGAATCGTAAAGTGACGAAAATTCGCGTGTTGTAGTCGTTCTGGGTTATAGCCAATAATGCGCGATGTAATCAAGATTTGCGCTTTTGGGTATTGCTGGGCAAAGCGGATGATGTCGTCAATGATGGCGGATTGAGTGGAGCGATCGAACACCTCATCCAATCCATCAAACATCACCAGCGTTGAATGTTCCTGCAAATGCTGATCAAGTTGCTGTTGATCAAACTGCCAATCGACACCCCGCCCACGATGCAGAAAGTCTAAAAAGTTATTAACTGGCGCAACTGCATACTCTTTCAACTCAATTAATAGCGGCAATAATTTAGTCTTGCTCTCCACCCATTCCAGCGCCAGATATTGCAATAGCGTAGACTTTCCTGCCCCCGGATCGCCCAGCATCACCGCTCGTTGAGAATCTGCAACTGCCTCCAACACCTTCTGAGAGGGTTGCTGAAAGTAGGCTTGTCGATAGTGTTTTAGAGCTTCGGGAGACAAATCAGATTCTAATTGTCCCCGTGCTTGGAGTTGACGCTTTAGATCTAGCGGCAGTTCTGGTGGTAATGCTTCTCGTACTGTTTGTTCAATGAACATATTCCAGAGCTTGATCGCATCCATTTGATCGGTACTGTCGATCGCATACAGCTTCAAATGCCCATAGCTACACTGCAAGCTCTCTCGATATTGAGCAACATCAAAACCGGGTGAGATTTGAGCCGTGTTATGAGCAATTTCTTCTAGCAGTTCAGTTTCTAGGAGCGATCGCAGTTCCGGCATTTCTCGCACGATTCGCCGCACTCTTTTTAGATACAAACTGCCGACTTGCTGCCAGTCAAATTTCTGTGGCAGAACTGGAAACGACTTGTCTCTCAACCTCGATCGCTTCCAAATAGTTTCTAACGCTGTCGTGTCAATCGCCGCACAGTCTTTTTCAAACGCTTTGCCCAACAGAGGTTTGACCGATTCATCTTTCACAAACTCAATCAGGGCTGGATCGTAGCGATCGCGGATTTCTGCTCTCGATAATTCTTGATCTTCCAGTTCTTCTGCCACGATCGCCAGAAACTCTTTTAGAGCCATTGCCACCGCTTTTTTTGCCACCTCTGGTTTGACAGCCGTGATCCCTTCCTTGAGGCAACCCTTCAAGAAATCCTTCACGTAGTCCTCTGCGGCAGATTGCCCCAACTTCAGAGCTTGCTCAAAGATGGCTTTACCGATTTCCGCTGCGCCGATCGTTATTAACCATTCCAACATACTGAATGCTCAGAGGTATCGAATCTTGTTACCAATATGGCATCTAGGGTAGCAGTCAGACTCAGTAGCGGTGAAATCAAGTCATGGGCTGCTCTTCACTGACAGACGACCCAGGTATCTTTACTGCCGCCGCCCTGAGATGAATTGACGACGAGAGAGCCTTTTTTGAGCGCGACGCGAGTTAGACCACCGGGATTGACATAAATCTCTTTGCCGTAAAGGACATAAGGGCGTAGATCGACGTGACAACCCTCAAACTGATCTCCGATTAGAGATGGGACACGAGACAGTGCGAGAGTCGGCTGGGCAATATACTTGCGCGGGTTAGCTTTGATCTTCTCGGCAAACTCAGCTTGCTCCGCCTGGGTTGAATGTGGGCCGATTAACATCCCATAACCGCCTGACTCATCCGCCGCTTTGACGACGAGCTTATCCAAATTGGCAAGAACGTGATTTTGCTGCTGTGCCTCCCAACAGAGATAAGTCGGGACATTTGAAAGAATCGGCTCTTCGCCCAAATAATAGCGAATCATCGCCGGAACGAAGGCATAAATCACTTTGTCGTCAGCGACCCCGGTTCCCAGTGCGTTCGCCAATCCCAATCGACCGTTACGATAAACCTCCATCAAGCCCGGAATCCCCAACAGCGAATCGGGACGAAACGCCAAGGGATCGATGTATTCATCATCAATGCGGCGATAAATCACGTCTACCCGCTTTAAGCCCTTGGTCGTCCGCATCTGCAAATAGCCATCAGACACGACCAGATCCCGACCTTCGACCAACTCCACGCCCATCTGCTGCGCCAAAAAAGAATGCTCAAAATAAGCCGAGTTATACATTCCTGGTGTCAGCAAAACGACGGTGGGATCGGGCAAATGGTTGGGCGCAAGATTCAGGAGCGTTTCGAGCAGATGACTCGGATACTCCTCCACAGGCTGAATCTTCATCGTATTAAAGACAAGGGGCAGCGTACTTTTCATCACGCGCCGACTTTCTAAGACATAAGACACCCCAGACGGACAGCGCAAATTGTCTTCGAGCACATACCACTCGCCATCGCGATCGCGCACCAGATCCGTCCCAGTAATATGGCACCAAATATTTTCTGGCGGCTTTAACCCCAGACACTGCTTCATGAATCCCTTAGATGAGAGAATCAACTCCTCCGGGATCACGCTGTCTCGAATAATCTTCTGCTCGCCGTAAATATCTCTAAGAAACTGATTGAGCGCATAAATTCGCTGCTTCAACCCCTTCTCAAGCTTGGCCCAATCTTGACCCGACAAGACCCGTGGAATGATATCAAACGGAAAAATTCGCTCGGTGCCCTCATTGTCACTGTAGACATTAAACGTCACACCCATCTTAAACAGGGCAATTTGGGCCGCTTGCTGACGGCGTTGTAGCTCTGCGATCGTCAATGAGTTAATCCGATTGATCAAAGGAACGGCTTCGGGCCGAGGTTGCCCTTTGGTGATGAAAAGCTCATCGTAAAAATCACCAGGTTCGTAATCGTCCAAGTTCACGGCTTGCCCAACGTTAACGCTACCCTAATCAATAGAATTGTGTCCGACTTCAAACTGTAACAATGACTACGTTATTTTCTTTTCATCGTCCCTCAAGGATTATAGATTGAATAGAACCGACGATCGAGCTACAAAGTTCGATACTATTTGACATCAATTCGATGAAGTTTTTTCGCTGCGTTGTTCAGCACTTCTGCCCCCCAAGCCGCCAATTTTAAGAAACTTCAAGAGAAGACTTCTGGTTCAAAGTCCCCTACTCGTGGGGGATCTAGGGGACTGTCCGGATTAATCACCGTAGCGAAAGATCTCATCAAAACTCAAGCTCATCCCTTCTTCGACACCGCCGCACAATCTTTGACATACCACCGCCAGGGCAAGTCGGCTCCTTGAGTCAACCCGATGCGCGTCGTCTGGACAAAGGAAATCGAGTGGCGATCGATCTGATCTTGATAATCCTGGCTGCGAGGCTCCAACCACAAAGGCTCTCCAGGCTGTAGCGGTTTTGCCGTTAGAGTGAGATCGATTTTGAGCGCACGACAGAGTTTTCCGGGCCCAGCACCCACACGAGACGGCTTTTCGGCAGGACACCACACCGGAATCGTCTCCAACTGCAACGCCCGAATCAAAACCGCGCTAGGAATGCCATCCAAATCAGTCACGACATTCAAGCAGTGATACATCCCATAAATCAGATACACATAGGTCATCCCCGCCGGGCCAAACATCACTTTGTTACGCGGAGTCTGACGGCGGTAAGCGTGGCAAGCCGGATCGCCCTCCGTATAAGCCTCCGTCTCCACAATCAGCCCCCGAATCAGTGACCCATCTGGCAACCGACGCACGATCGTACAGCCCAACAGATCAGGCGCGACGAGAAGAGACGATCGAGACAGCCAATCCGGTTGAATAAAAGGCGTAATGCTCAAAATCCAAAACTCAAAACTCCACTTCTCACTTTAGGAGAATCTGAGAAAAATCTTTGGTTTGTCAAGATTACAGAGCGTTCAGTATAAGATCACTGCCAAAGGTTACAAGCATTTCTGCCTCATCAACGGTACACTTCAGATAAACTCATCATAGAAACTCATATGGATGTCAAACTCGTTTTACTAATGCTGACTGGCGTTTTCACGATCGCGTGTCTTTTCTTTGGCACCCGCAACGGCTTCTACGACTCTGACAACTACCACGGCAACGGGTCAGCCCATTAATCGAGTCGTTTGGATTAAAGCTGGACGTTGGTCGCCAAGAGCGATTTCTATAACCTGATATTGCGATCGTTAGACTGTGATTCAACTGGATTGTTTGCCCTATGGCGTGGGTCATGCGGATGAAGGGGTGTGTTTACTCGTCCGGATGGGGCCATACCGGGTTTTGCTCGATTGTGGATTGCGCGACCTTTCGTCGCTGACTGGCTTGGGGGCTGAAGTTTGTCCTGCCGATTTGGTGTTGTGCAGCCACGCCCATGCCGACCATGCAAGAGGATTGCTGTCACTGCATCAAGCATTTCCCAAACTGCCCATTTATTCCAGTGAGGTGACGACTCAACTCCTGCCGCTCAACTGGACAGGTGCACCGATGTTTAGCCATGCCCTGCCGTGGCGATCGCCCGTTGAGTTTCAAGATGGACTAACCGCAGAATTGTTTCCCGCCGGACACCTACCCGGAGCGGCCGTCATTTTGCTGACGTACACGCCGCCTCCATCCGTTTCCGATCGCTCCTACACAGTGCTCTACACAGGGGATTTCTTTCTCTCTAACTCTCGCCTCGTCGAAGGGCTACGCCTGGAAGAACTGCGGAGCTTGCAGCCAGATGTGCTGATTGTCGAAGGCAGCTATGGCACGGCCCGATATCCCCATCGACGACAACAAGAAAACCAGCTTGCCGAAAGAATTAGCAGCGCGATCGCTCATAATCAATCCGTTCTCTTACCCTTGCCGACGTTGGGTTTGGGGCAAGAATTGTTGATGTTGTTGCGAAGCCATCATTTGTTTACCGGACGCAATATCGACATTTGGGTAAATGGAACGGTGGCGGCGGGCTGCGATGCCTACCTAGAATTGCTGCCTAGTTTGCCGAGCGCTGTTCAAAATTTTGCCCGTCACCAACCGCTATTTTGGGATGAGCGAGTCCGTCCCCATGTGCGTCACCTTGAGGTCGAACAGCGATCGACGATCACGCATCCCTGTATCGTTCTCACTGATCTCACTGTCGATTTGAACCAGTTTTGTCAACCCGAAGATTCGTGGCTGGTGTTGTTGCCACAGCAGGTTAGTCAGCAAGAAGGGCAAGCGATCGAGGAAGTTTCTTCGTCTCAGATCGCGATCGAGACCTATCTTCTGGCCCAACATTGTGACGGCCCCAGTACCACTCAGCTAATTCACAATTTGCGCCCTCAACATGTGGTGTTTGTGCATGGAGCGCCCAATTATTTGGCTGATTTGACGGGGCTAGAAGAATTGCACAATCGCTATCATCTACATTCGCCATCAGCCGGAAGTTTGGTAGAACTGCCGATCGGCGAAACTTTTTTGCAGCCTGTTGCACCTGACAATAGCTATGAAGGCGAACTGGCAGAATTGGGAACGGTGGTGACAATTACACTTCCTGACTCGGTGATGGCCGATCCGCGCTGGCGATCGCTAGCTGATACAGGCCTGGTCGAAGCTCGCTGGCAGGGAGAAGAACTGGTTTTGCGAGGGCTACATCAGCGTGAATTGTTGAATCAGGGAGGCGATCGACTTCCCGATTGGTCGCTGAGAGAATGCTGTCAAAATTGTCGTCATTTTCGCGGACAGCGCTGCTGGAATCCAGGTTCTCCCTTATTTAACTTTAAGGTGACACCCGACGGCTATTGTCCTGGATTTGAGGCGACCCAAGCTCTAAGTGAAAGTTTGGAAGAGATAGAAGACAGAGGATCAGACAGCTAGAGAACGAGAAGAGTAATTGAGAAATAACAGTCACTCTACTGCTCTCTGAAGTGATCTCAAAAATCTAACCTGAGACTGGTGTAGATCTGTCATCCTGGGTACTATTAAGTTAAGGTCTGGTTATAGTTTAGTTATCAATTACTGAACCTAATCTGTCGAAGCCTGTAGGCGTTTGGGCGGCGGATTTTGGGCGAGTGATTGATAGTTTCGATCGCCACTAGCTCAACTGTTTGGAGAATGCTTAAGTGAAATTTTGGTTAAAACTCAGTCTAAGCAATTGGGCAACTAGATTACTTTATTTATGTCTAGCGACAGATGTCGGTCTTATATTTGTTCATATCGTCCATTGGCAAACGAGCCTCGCAAATAGTCATCTCTTCTCGATCGAAGCCGATCGTGGATATGCAGAATTTTTTCAATATATCAAAGAGTACTGGATTGTTCTTTTGTTAGGATTGACTGCACTAGAAAGACGCTCAATTCTATATTTAAGCTGGGCTTCACTATTTGTCTATCTATTACTAGACGATTCGCTACATATCCATGAGAGATTAGGTGAGTCTATTTCAATAAAGTTTGCGTTTTCCGACTTGTTAGGTATACGAGCCATTGATTTAGGAGAGCTAATTGTATCTGGAGCATTTGGGTTAACATTTTTAATCTTTATTGCTGTTTCCTATCAGTTTGGAGACTCTAAATTTAGAAGAACTTCTAAACGCTTAACTTTTTTAATGCTTATTTTGGTTCTGTTTGGGGTGGTCATCGACATGATTCATGGTGTCCTTAACTTCACAAAAATAAGTTCTCTAATTGGGCTATTGGAAGACGGCGGCGAAATGCTTGTGATGAGCACGATCGTTTGTTTTGCCTTTAGCTTATTGGGATCTTCTCAAGCTCAAAGCGAGACGGCAACAAAGCTTGTAGAAAACCCGAACGCTTTTGAATAAAAGTTACTTTCAGCCTCTTGAGATTTTGTGAGTTTATGCCAAATATCACAGAAATCAGTTTGAGAAACTTTAGACTACCGATTCAATAGTTGCAATATTGCCTATTTTGATTGGTGATGTACAGTTCCTAGAATTCAAATTCTTGGTCAAGGGGCTTCCATTAAACACGAGGCTGGATTTCTGCTAGTTTAAGTCTCCATACTTGCTCATCCGCTTCGCCCACATTCTCAAAGTTTATATATTCACCTTCATTTAGAGAACAGACACTTAGAGAACAGATTGCATAATTACAATCTTTAAAGTCGTACCATTTCACTTCCTCTTTGAAACACTACCAAACTCTAGCTCATACGATCGCTTCTACAGTACGCCTAGAATAAATACAGATCTACATTGCACTTTAGGGAGTACTTTTGAAGCAGCGATCGCTAAAAACCCCAGTATTTCTCTCGCTATAAAGTTGTAGTTTTAAGGCAATCCAATAATGGGTGGTATTGAACTGCTGTCATTCAATGATTCAACTTCCATATCGATTTTGTGCTGAATTCGTGCAGTTGAGTACAATCTTGCTGCTTGCCTTCCTTTAAGCTACAAAAGATTGATTAATTTGGACTTTAGATTCCGATTCAATCTAAGATCTAAACTCCCAAATCTAAAATACCGCTATGGCAAATCTCACCCCCAATCCCAGCTACAGCCTCTCCATCCGCTTTCAAGTGCCCAATCAGCCCGGAATGCTTACTAGCGTCACTCAAGCCGTCTCCGATCGCGGCGGCAATATGGGGCAAATCGATGTCGTCGAACAAACCCGCGACTCCTCCACACGAGAAATTGTCGTCGATACCGCCAGCACCGAACACGCCGAAGAAATCATTCAAGCGGTGAAAGCACTGCCCAACGTTAAAGTTCTCAACAGCTACGATCGCACCTTCGCGCTCCATCAAGGCGGCAAAATCACCGTTCGTAGTAAAGCCCCTCTGAGCAGGCAGTCAGATCTGGCCATGGCCTACACCCCAGGAGTCGGTCGCGTCTGTATGGCCATCGCCCAAAACCCTGATCGCGTTTACGAATTGACCATCAAACGCAACACTGTGGCGATCGTGACCGATGGCAGCGCTGTTTTAGGATTGGGCAATCTGGGCCCCGAAGCCGCCATGCCCGTGATGGAAGGCAAAGCCATGCTGTTTAAAGAATTTGGCGGACTGGATGCTTTTCCGATTTGTCTCGCAACGCAGGACACCGACGCGATCGTTGAAGCGGTGAAAAACATTGCTCCTGTCTTCGGAGGTGTAAATTTAGAAGACATTGCGGCTCCGCGCTGTTTTGAGATCGAAGCCCGCCTTCAAAAAGAACTTAACATTCCCATCTTTCACGACGACCAACACGGAACGGCGATCGTCACGTTGGCCGCTCTGACCAACGCCCTAAAAGTCGTCAAAAAATCCCTATCTACAGTAAAGATTGTGATCAATGGAGCCGGGGCCGCCGGGGTTGCGATCGCTCATCTCCTCCTCAAAGCGGGTGCGACTCAAATCGTAATGTGTGATTCCAAAGGCATTTTGTCAAGCGATCGTCCCGATCTAAACGATCAAAAACGTGCTTTTGCAGTCGAGCAACCGGGTAAACTTGCAGACGCAATGAAAGCTGCTGATGTCTTTCTAGGAGTGAGTGCGCCGGGAGTGGTTACGCCTGAAATGGTGCGATCGATGGCAAAAGATCCGATCGTTTTCGCGATGGCCAACCCCGTCCCCGAAATTCAGCCCGAACTGGTACACGATGATGTGGCAGTAATGGCGACCGGACGCAGCGACTACCCCAATCAAATCAACAACGTGTTAGCGTTCCCCGGAGTGTTTCGCGGTGCATTAGACTGTCGTGCCTCTGGCTTCACTACTAGCATGTACTTGGGTGCTGCTCTAGCAATCGCCAGTCTAGTTGCTGACAGTGATCTAAACCGAGAAAATATCATTCCGTCTGTGTTTGACGATCGTGTGGCCACTGCCGTTGCTGATGCCGTTCAACGAGCCGCTCGCGAAGATGGAGTCGCCAGAATTTAAGCAAGATTGCCGGATCACAAATTTCCTCAAAAACAAAGCCAGGAGTGCTCACCCAAACCAATCCGCACACTTGTTTCATCCTTATTCCTCATCCCTCCTCACGAAGCGGATTACCCCCAAAGGGGAACAGATCATCGAAGTTCTCCCTCATCCCTTCTTCAAGGACTCACCAACAATCTCGCCTCACACACCACCTGTCCCGCCGTCAACGTCAATTGTTGAATTTGAGTTTCTGTTCCGAGGCTGACCGTGTAGCCGTTGAGGTCGTCGATCGCCATTCCTCGTTTTGCTTTGGCATGGGGGAGCCATTGAGGATTGACAAGTTTTAGCTGATGGGGACTAGTCACCTCAAATCCGGTGCGAATGGCGATCGCGCTCACGGCTCCACTTACAGAAATTAATGAGGCACTGATGAGAACCTGATTCTCTTCGAGGGCAATTTGGAGGTTTTGCAAATTCAAATCGGGATCAGAGAGAGAATCGGTCAGATCACCTGACTTAAGCAGCATAATCAAAAACTCTTTGACTCCATTTGCCAACAGAGGAGCCTTCAGAGACGCATCCAGATCTTCCTGGTGCAACAGTACCCGCCCCTCAACAGAAATGGGTTCCAACAACTCCAGAGCCTTACCTCGCAGCACCTGACCTAGATTGACGCGAATGTTTGCTCCTGTTAAAAAAATCTCGCTCAGATGCAGACCCTGGTAAACCGCTTTACAAGCCGACAGCCTGATCTTAGGAATGCAGCCCGACAGAATCTGTCGATCGCCCGCCGTGATCTCTAGCTGCAACGCTTCAACGTGTTCGACCTGCGATCGTAGCCACAACCTCACAGCCGGAGACAGAATTTTGCTAATCAGACGACTTTTTTGAGTTGGGGGATCAGTCTGCTCCTCCACGGGGTTTGAGTTCACATCAGACTGAGAAGAATCCATACAGCCTCAACATTAAAGACGATCGTAGGTTGCCATACAGCATACAGGAAACTACAGTCGTCCTTTTTGCCTTTGCTAAATTCCTTTTTTGGGTGCTGATTGTCAAGAAATCCTGACATTTAGATTTCTTTTGGGATCTTTACCTTCTGTAAGCATGATTTAGCGATCCCCAAGTTAGAGAAAATGTCATGACTTCATAACATTGCGATCCCCGATCTGCCCGAAAACTCGTCGATCGACCTGAAACTCAACGCTTTGACCCCTTGACCCAACTCGGACTTTTGGGCACTATGACTCAGTAGAGAGCGATCCCCGGATTGTTAACGAAGGTAAACTTAGACGAGTCGTTAGGAACGATTGATGCGGTTAGAAAAGATTGGAGCAAATAATTATGGCAACCGAACGTCCCCCTCTCGAAGAAATGACCCTACGGCAACTGAGACGAGTTGCAAGTGAGTACGGAGTCTCCCGCTACAGCCGAATGCGTAAAGATCAGCTTTTAGCGTCGATCGAAGAAATCCAGCGCACCCGATTTTCAACAAACCCATCCCGTAAACTTGAGGCACAGGAAGAAGTGGAAGCAGCAAAGTTTGATGTTGGACAGAGTGATCTCACAGGTGGTTCTTTAGCTGTCGTTGATGAAGACCTGGCAGACTTACCCCAGGGTTATGGTGAGAGCCGCATCGTGCTGATGCCCCGCGATCCCCAATGGGCCTACACCTACTGGGATGTCTCCAACGAACACAAAGAAGCGCTGCGCTCTCAAGGCGGTCAACAACTTGCCCTGCGAATCTACGATGTTACCGACCTGACCTTACAGTTTCAAAGCCCCCACAGCGTCCAAGAATATCCCTCAGATGAGTTGGCGAGAGAATGGTATTTGCCGATTCCGGTGAGCGATCGCGATTACATGGCTGAGATTGGCTATCGCTGTGCAGATGGTCGTTGGCTCGTCTTGGCGCGTTCTACTCCGGTGCGAGTGCCTCCGGTCTACCCCTCTGATTGGATTGAAGATCAGTTCATCACCGTCTCGTGGGAAGAAGATCTGCGCGACAAAACTTTCCTTGAATTGGTGCCTCCTGCCAAACGCATGATGATGGGCGAAGCGGCGATCGCAGGCACGATGACCAGAAACCCCATCTACGACGAAATTTTTGGATTGGCTCAAAGCATCGAAGCTCAACGGATCGCCGGGTCGCTCTACGGCTCCATGCAGCAGGTTCCCATTCACGAAGAAGCCATCAGTTCCTACGTCTTCCCGTCGGGTGTAGGCATGTGGGCAGTGCCAACGACTTCTGGCTCAACGATGTCGGGCGTGGGGATGTCGGGAGTCGGCTTTTCTGCCTCGATGCCGCCGATTCGTCCTCGTCAATTTTGGCTAGTTGCGGATGCAGAACTGATTGTCTACGGCGCAACTGAACCTGATGCCACTGTAACGATCGGCGGTCGCCCCATCAAACTCAACCCCGACGGCACGTTCCGTTTCCAGATGTCTTTCCAAGATGGCATGATTGACTACCCGATCATGGCCGTTGCGGTTGATGGCGAACAGACCCGCGAAGTTCACATGAAGTTTGAGCGTGAAACCCCTAGCCGTCGCACCAACACCAAAGAAGAAGCAGTGCAGGAGTGGTTGGTCTAAGAAGGGATGAGGGATGAAGCCTTTCAATCCCCTTCTTCTTCTGCCTATTTTCTAGTTTTTCTAAATCTCCCTAGTCTTTCCCTCGCATGGTCGGGGGATTTTTTTGTGCGATCGTCCATCCCTCATCCCTCCTTGCGAAGCGGATTACCCCCAAAGGGGAACAGATCATCGAAGTTCTCCCCCCTCCCGAAGCGGAACAAAGTTCTCCCTCATCCCTCACCATTCCTATTAAGATGGACTAATGACACCAGAAGAAATTCCCACAACCCTTACCACTCTGTTTGGTGAAACCATTCAAACGCTTGCGCCTGGTTCCTATCAGGTCGAAACTGCTGAATTTAGGCTGCTTGTGTTGCTTTCAGACGACCAATCCTGGCTGAGAGTGCTATTGCCGATCGCCCCCGCTCAAGAAGCCAAACCCTATTTAGAAGAACTCTTAGAAGCCAATTTTGACACGACGCAAGAAGCCCGATACGCGCTGCATCAAGGCGTTTTGTGGACGGTCTTTCAGCACAGTTGTCATGGGCTATCGATCGCAGACTTCACCGCAGCTTTAGAGCGACTCATTTTTCTACATCAGCAAGGGTTGGATGAGAGCTTTAGTGCACTCGCCGAAAAGCAAATTCGCCAAATTATTCAAGCCGCCAAACGCCAGGGGCAATCTTTGGAACTGACGCTGCAAACGCTCGATCGCTTCTATGAAGAAGGACTGCTGGGCGAACTAAGCATGAGTGCCCAATCTCGCGAAGAGGTGTTGACCGCGTGGCAACGTCAGCTTACAAGACTGTGGGCAGAGGTAGAACCATCCTGATCAAGGCTCCCTCTGGGCAGAGGTAGAACCATCCTGATCAAGGCTCCCTCTTCAAACGCCCCTACTTAATGCCTGCCATCAGACTCGCCTCTAGCTTGAGACAATTGCGACCGTCTACCTGCAAACGGTACTCCACGCGATCCATTAGGCGATTCAAAATGAGCCAGCCATATCCATGCTCTTGTTTATCCTCTGGACAGGGAGCCAAATAGGTCGAAAGGTCATACCCCTGCCCATAATCCCAAATTTCTAGCGCCAGGTCGCGATCCTTGACCTCAAGGCGAATCAGCACAGGAAGGTTAGGACGATCGCGATGAGCATGACGCACCACATTGGAGTAAGCCTCTACCAGCGCCAACCGTAAGCGAGAAGACTGACGAGTCCAATCGACCTCATCCCCAATCTCAATCTCTAGACTGCTCAACAACCAGTTCTCAGCAATGCTCAAAAACTTTAAGTCGCTTGGGATGTGAAGCTCAGTTCTCATAGTTAAAGAACCTCCAGAGATAAAATCGTCTGGTCATCTTCTTGAACGGCATTGTGGGATTGGATTTGGGCTAACAGTTGTTTCAAGTCTAAGCGTTCCCCTTCTTGCAGCAGCAATTGCCAAAGTCCGGCTTGTTTTAACATCGAGCCTTCACCCGCCGCTCTAGACGGACAAGTCGGCTTCTCAGAATGAATCGTTGCTTCAGTAATGCCATCACTGGTTAACAAAACGATTTCTTTGGAATGAAGGTCAATGCTGCCTGCGATCGCCGTCCAATCCGGTAAAATCCCCAACGGAACGCCACGCACTTTGAGATAAGTTGGCTCGATCCCACAGAGATCAGGCTGTCTTGACCAGACCATCGGATAAATATGCCCCGCATTGGCGTAAACTAACCGCTTTGTGGTCGGCGTATATCGCGCTATGACCATTGTGATAAAACAGTTTGTGCTGATCAAATCCTGAGACAGAATGCTATTTAGACTCCGCATGACGACATCGGGTTCAGGCGCACCTTCTTGAGACAATTCTCGTCTCAGCACCGAAATCGCACTCGCCATAAACAGCGCCGCCGGAACGCCCTTTCCTGACACATCGCCCACCGCCAGCCAGACATCGCCTTGAGGGTGATGATAGACCTCAAAAAAATCGCCGCCCACCTCTCTCGCTGGGTGACAACAAGCCTGCACCTTCACGCCCTCTAACACAGGCAACGTCTGCCGCAAAAGATTGCTTTGAATCTGTCGAGCGACGGCCAACTCAGCCCGAATCTGTTCTGCTTGCTGTTGGGTTCGCTGGTAAAGCTTGGCTTGTGAAATCGCCAGGGCTGCCTGCTCTGCGACACCTTCGATGAGTTCGATGTCCTCCTTTGACCAGGGACGATCGCCCTCCGCCTGATGTAAAGAGAGAATCGCCAATAGATCTTGCTGATAGGTCAACGGAACTGCTAAATGGGTTTCTCTTTCTGCTGATTTGCGGGGTGGATCTATTTGTGTCCTTCGATTTACCAAAACCGCTTGCACTAAGGGAGCCTCGCGATCGTCCTGACTCTTAGGGCTAGACTCCTGAGACACGCAATATCGAGCAGAATGACGCTGAAGACTGGATTCCTCGACGGGATGAAGCATACAGCAAGCCGCATTTAGGGTCTGCCCCAGCGTCTCTACAATGGTTTGCAGCATACTGTGGTAATCGAGAGACTCGCGAATCGCCGTTGTGATTGCATTAAACAGAGATTCTCGGCGCAGTGCCCGACGCAGATCTTCTGTTCTTTGTTTGAGAACTCGATAGGTTTCTGCGGCTTGCTCGACTACGACTTGAAGCTGCTGCGGTTTCCACGGTTTGGTGATGTACTTAAAAACTTTGCCCGCGTTGATCGCCTCGACCAGATCTTCAACATCCGTATATCCCGTCAGCACAATCCGAATCGTATCGGGGTAGCGATCGACCGTTTTGCTCAAAAACTCAGTTCCCAGCATTTCAGGCATTCGTTGGTCAGAAATAATCACGGCCATCTCGCCCTGCTGATCGAGTAGTTTTAGCGCCGAAATTGCACTGTCTGCTCTCACCACATCAAAATCTCGTCGAAAGGTGCGATAAAGCAAGTCCAGATTATCTGGCTCATCGTCTACGATCATCAGCTTGAGCTTGGGGGTAGCTTCCCGTCTCATGCAGTTTTTTGCTCCTATGAGAGTTGGTAGAACTCATCTAAGTGAAGATGCCCCAGTCTTCCGTAAAACTAACCTGGCTTGATTTTGGCGGGGTGTGTATGATGACGCGCTTTATCTAAAACGACCCTCATAAAAAAAGAGCGCATTAGCTGCACCCTTCTCTGTTTGTCAGTTTTGAGATGAATGTGGGGACGAATTAGACCGATTTGAAGTTCAAGACTTGACCCCCTCGATACGACTATCTGCGGGTTGCACCTCCGATCGCTTGCTGAGTCTGCACCGTGTCGTAGTAGTAAGCCATCTGCAAATTGCCAACATGATGTTTGGAATCATTAGCAACCGTCCCCAAGATCACCGTGGGAGAAATTCTCAGCCCTTCTAGCGCTTGCTTTTGAGCATCGCGATTGGTCTTACCTAGCCGCGTCACAAGCAGCAGCCCGTCGGTTTTAGCAGCAACCAGATTTGCATCGGCAAGGCCAATCAGAGGAGGCGTGTCATAAATCACTAGATCAAAGGCAGACTTAAACTGCTCCATAAGCTGCTGCATTTTCACAGAAGACAGCAAGCTGACGGGATCTCGCGAAACCTGCCCAGCGGTCAGAATGAAGAGATTTTCGTCTTGAGGAGACTGCTGCACCACTTGCTTGTAGTCCAAGTTTGAGCTAACCAGATCGCTCAGTCCTTTGGTGTTCACCAATCCCAGACGGTTATGCAACTGAGGGCGACGTAATTCTGCATCCACCAATAAGACCCGCTGCCCCATTGCGGCGGCCACCTGCGCTAGGTACAGTGCGACCGTGGACTTGCCATCTTGAGGGGTTGGAGAACTAACCACCAGAGCGCGCACCGGAGTCTCTGAATGCAGAAGCCGCACATTGGTATAGAGCGATCGAAACGCTTCCAAAAAAGGCACTGCCCCAAACTTACGAGGCTTGAAACCCATAAATTGGCTGGCTCGTTGAAAGACTCCACCCGCGTCAGGTAACGCATTGAGCCGATCCATTTCGTCTAGCTCTTGATTGGTCGGAATCACCCCCAACATCGGGAGGCGAGTCGCTGCTTTGACTTCATCAGGACTGTAGAAGATGTTGTTTAACTTATCGACCAGAAGGGCGATCGCTGACCCCAACAACAATCCCAAAATGGCTCCTAGCAAGAGGGTTGTTCTAAAGCGAGACTGTCCCGGTTCACCAGGGGCCGCCACCAGTTGCCAGGGGGTTTGTCGCTGTCCGGCATCAATTCTTAGCGCTTCACGCTTGGCTAAAAACTGGTTGAGGTTATCAGTTGCGATCTGGAGTTCACGCTGAATTCGAGTGTACTCACGAGCAATCACAGAAAGTTGCTTCATGCGATCGTTGAGTTGGCCTTCGGTGCTGACCAGCGCCTGATTACGAGCAGACAAATCTCGAATCTGACTGGCTACTTCGTCTTGCACCCGTTGGGCTTCATTATTAATCAGAGGCAGCAGGTTCGATCGCTGGTCTTGCAGCACCCTGACGTTGGGACTGCCATTTACAAATAATGAAGACTCAGCCGCGATCTGAGTGTCTACCGTTTGCAGTTGTTCGAGTAGTCTTTGGTAGCGCGCGTTTTGACTGAGAGCAGTCGTGGCAGCAACGCCGTCTGGCTTTTGAGCAAGCTGAGATTGCAGGTCAGAAAACCCGGAGCGAATCTGATTGAGCGCCACTTCGTTTTCTAAACGCTGCCGTCTAAAAGCGGTCATCTGCTCAGACAGTTCACGGCTCTGCGATTCGGGGTCAAACAGGTTGTACTGTTGGCGAAACTGTTGTAGCCGTTGTTGACCCGTTTCGACTTGTTTTTGCAGTTGAGGCAGTTGGGACTCGATAAAATTTGTCCCCTGGCGCACGTCTGCGAGTCGCTCGTCAAGACTGTAGGCCAGGTAGCTTTTGCTTAATTCGTCCAGAATGGCTTTGACTTTTTCGGGCTTGGAGTCTTCGTAGATAATCTCAACAATTTCTGTGTTGGGCACCGGCTTGATGCTGATACCCGCCGCCAAGCTTTCGTAGGTCAGTTCGGGGTATTGGGGTTTGAATTTGTCTACGATCGGCTGAATGATTTTAGAACTGGTCAACAGCTTCATGCGAGTATCGTCAAAGCCGCGCACCACATTGTTGACATCTCGGCTGGCATTGGCATTGGAATTGAGCGCTTGAGGCAAGGAGGTCACGACCTGAGATTCGGCCGTTACAGGCCGGGTCAAGATCTGGAAGGCACTCTTATAGGTGGGATTTGTGACCGCTTTGACGAGTGCTAGTGAGGTGACAACTGTTGCCACACCTGCGATCAGCAACCCCCGGCGGCGCAGCACCGAGAAGATCTGACCGAGATCTAACACATCATCCTCTTCGGGCTGACCGCCTGTCATGAGCCAGTGAGGGCGTTTACCGTTTTTTGACGATAAGGGGGGCAGCGATTGGGGATATTGTCCGTCCATCTTGACCTCTTCCAACTTGCTTGATGAATAACGATCGTGTATCTCTAGAAATCGATTGAAGCCACACCTTTGAGTCAGGTTGATCAGTGTGTTTTGAGGTCTGTTGCCTAGGGTTTAGAAAGGCTGGGGGGATCTTTTAAGTGGAGTGTCCTGAATTGTGTCATTGTCAATGCCCCCAAAGTTAACTCAGTCTTAGTGTTTCAGTCCAGTAATAGAGACTATCTAAAAATATTGAAAAAGTTCAGGACTGAGAACACGTTGCTAAACGGACTCAAGATTGTGCCTAAGACATCGGTGGCTTTGGTGATACCAGAACGGTTGACCACAATCACGTCATCATTTCGCAGAGCGGGGTTTTTGTTTTCATCGATGCCTCTGGTGAAGTCAATGCCGATCGTCCGTTGAGAGATTGTACTGTCAGGATTAAGGCGAATCAGTTCTACCGTGCTGGTTTTGGCGCGTCGATTGTCAAAGCCGCCTGCTGCTAAAATGACTTTATTCAACGGCGTATTGGGCGGCACTTCTACCACACCCGGTCTGGTCACCTCACCCACCACATTGACGCGAATCGTATCCGGCGAGAAGCTGGCAGACGCGATCTGAGCAGACTCCGCAGCCGTCACCGAGGTCGCCGTAGGAATCACGATCGTATCCCGGTCTTGCAGAATGAGATCCTGGCGCAAATCGCCTTCTTTGAGCAGTTTCCAGAGGTCGATCGTCAGCGTTTGTTCGGCTCCGGTTTTGGTGGTGCGCTTGACTTGAATCTGCCGGACATCTGCCATTGGTTTAATGCCCCCAGCGACCTGAATGGCTCTAGTGATCGTGGGCACGTTGTCGGTCGTATTGTTGTTGGTATTCACGCCACTGGCTCCACCCGGAATTCCAGCAGCACCTGTACGAGCCGTTCCGGTGACGGTGTAAGGGCCGGGGCGATAGACTTCACCGACGACAGCAATATTGAGCGGCTGGTTGCGGTCAGAAGAAAAGCTCGTGGTGGCCAGTTGAGAAGACTCGGCTAAATTGACTTCGCTGGTTGTCGGAATATAGATTGAGTCGCCGTCACGCAGCACAATGTCTCTTCGCAGATCGCCTGTTTGCACAAAGTCCCACAGATCGACGTTGATCACCTGTTCGCCGCCGTTGGGTTGGGGTCGCCGGAGTTGCGCTCGTCGGAGGTCTGCGGCCTGAGTGATGCCCCCTGCGGTTTGAATGGCGCGTGTCATAGTGGGCAGTTGCGAGCCGCCTTCAGCCGTTGACAGCAGGTAAGAACCGCGACGGTTAACTTCTCCGGAAACGCCAACTTTGACTGGGCGAGGCGCGATCAGGGTAACGGTCACGATCGGGTATTTCAGCAGTTTTGCGTATTGTCGGGAAGCGATCTCTGAAGCTTGGGTCAGCGTCATGCCGCGCACCGGGATCTTGCCCACTTGCAGCAAGCTAAGGGAACCATCGACCAACACCTGAGTTTCTAGATTGAACTGAGGCAGCCGAAAAACCTCGATTCGCACGCGATCGCCCGATCCCAGGGTGTAAGATTCATCCACTGACGCGTCGCTAAAGGCCTGTGAGCGGGTGCCAGGAGTCTGAGTGGGCGGTAGTTGCGTTGCGTTGAGCGGGGAAGCTGTGGCCCAGGTGAGGAGGGTCAATCCAGCAAGGGAAAGGATGGGCTTGGGTAGGAAGGGTCTCATGTCTGACTAGGCTCTCTGAATATCTGACCGAAAAGGGTGTTGTTGAAAGGCGATTTAAAGATTTGACGGAATACGACAGGATAGAGTCAGCAAAGATACGAAGAAGCTATGAATTAATTAAACAAAGCTTCAGTAAATTCTGGACGGTCTGGGGCGGTTGTTTGTCAAATCATTATGTTTCTTGTCGATTACTTTAAGTAGAATTCGCGTTGACGTTGAGCGAGGTGGGGCTGAGGAACACGGGAGAAAATTGGGTAGTCGGCACCTGAGCGGCGATCGCTTGACCGATTTCCAGCGAGGCTGTTGCAGCGGGGGAAGGGGCGTTACAGACATGTAGAGCATTCCCCGATTGCACGATCAAAAAGTCATCCACCAGTTTGCCTGCGGGTAGAAGCGCCTGGGCCCTGACTCCAGCGTGAGTGGGAATCAGATCGTCGGATTGAATGTCGGGAATCAATCGCTGTAAGCTCCGCACAAACAGGGCTTTGCTGAACGATCGGGCCATTTCTCGCAGCCCTTGATCGGCGTGTCTGGCGGCAAGTTTCCAGAAGCCAGGGTAGGTGACCACATCAGCAAAGTCACGTAGATCGAAATCAGTTTTGTGATAGCCTTCTCGCTTAAAACTCAGAACCGCATTAGGGCCTGCATGAACGCTACCGTCAATCATTCGAGTAAAGTGAACGCCCAAAAAAGGAAAGTTGGGATTGGGAACGGGATAGATCAACGTTTTGACGAGATGCCGCTTTTCTGGCTTTAGCTCATAATATTCTCCTCTAAATGGAATAATTTTGGCGGGCGGTTTGGTTTTGGTGAGTTGAGTGAGGCGATCGCTCTGGAGTCCCGCACAGTTGATCAAAAATCGAGTGTTAAACATGCCGTTGGGGGTGGCGATGCCGTGTCCCTCGCTGGTTTTGACCAACATTTCGACCTGAGTGTTGAGGCGCAGATCGGCTCCCTGGGCGATCGCCAGTTCTGCATATTTCTGACAAACCTGTCTATAGTTGACAATTCCCGTTGAGGTGACGCGGATGCCAGCCAGACAGCGCACATGCGGTTCGATTTCTTGAACTTGAGCGGGTGTGAGACGGGAGACGGGCAGACCGTTTTGGAGTCCTCGCTGGTAGAGGGTTTCTAGGTGGGGCAGTTCCTGGGGTTGAGTCGCGACGATGACTTTGCCGCAGACTTCGTGATCGAGGCGATGTTCTCGACAGAATTGGATCAGCGATCGACTGCCTTCGCGACAAAATTTGGCCTTGAAACTGCCGGGTGGGTAATAGATGCCTGAATGAATCACACCGCTGTTGTTTCCGGTCTGGTGGTGGGCCCACTGGCTCTCTTTTTCGAGCAGCAAAATCTTAGCGCTGGGATAGCGGGTTGCCAAAGTCATGGCTGTCGATAAGCCGATAATGCCGCCGCCAATAATTGCAAAATCATACATAAGGTAGCCCTGACCGTCGGTGAACCGTTCTTAGCCTTGAAAAGGGTGTTTCGTTATTTTTTTGGACGTTAAATTGAAACAAGGTGGGTTGAAACGCCCATTTGGTTAAGCATTTGTTGAATCTCGGTACAGTAAATCGCATTCATGACAATCACTTCATCGGGCTGATACTCTTTGAGAGACTGAGGCGATCGAATCTCTTGCCCCACACCTGGAATAAATCGACCGTGACGATGAGGATTGATGTCTACCACACAGTCGATCGCGGTTTGAGTCCCCAAGGTCGTCAGAAAGGCTACACATTTAGAGCCAGATCCCCAGACGGCGATGCGTTTTCCCTGCGATCGCATGTCCTCCAGGTGCTGTTTCCAATAGGCTAATTTGGGGGCGATACAGGTTGTGAAGTGCTGAACCGCTTGCAAAAGTTGGTCTACGCTCTCCTCGGCTGGGTGGATTTTGGTAGAAGGTGTGACGACAGGACGCGCTTCGATCATCAAATACTGATCGCCGTAGTCCAGATACAAATCTTCGACCTCAAATCCTGCATGACGAAACAATCTAGCCAGCGATCCAGGGGTGAAGTAAGAACAGTGTTCGTAATAAATGTCTTCAAACGCCTGCTCTTTGAGAACTCGTCCCATGTCTGGGATTTCAAAAAAGACGGTGGTTTCGAGACGATCGCCAATCGATCGACGAATCGTTTTGATCAACTCAGCGGTTTGGTGAATATGTTCCAAGGTGTGGCGACAGCAGATCAGATCACCGCAGCGATCGGCATATTTTTCAGAATAATAGTCTTGGATGAATTGGATGCGATCGGCTGCCTGACTCTGGACTCGTCCGCTCACCGAAGTGGGATCAATACCCAGTCCACGATTGTTGCCCAACTCACACAGCAACACCAAAAAGTCACCTTTGCCGCAGCCGATTTCGACAATTTCTTGATCGTGCAGGTCAAACTTCTCAATTAGACGAGTTGCCAGTTTGTAAGCAAAAGAGTTGAATGTCGGTGAAAAACTCTGCTGATCTTCATAAATCGGCGAGTAGTCAGAATGGCGGGCATCAAACGCCACGTTGGTAATAAATCCACACTGCGAACAAACACCCAACGCCACATCCCCACAGGGAAAATCCAGCGCTTCCTGTTGAGTCGGCATCATCAAACAGCTATGTACGGGGACGTTTTTCACCTCATAAAAGACCGCAAGTGCTGAGTGTCCGCAGCTTGGGCAAGCCTGGGTCGTCTGCGGTGCGATCGGGTTAGCTTGTTCAATAACGGGCGGTTGACTCATGAGAAATGTTTGTGAATGGGACGATCGCAGGATTGGCTAAATCTGAACTAACTTAAACCGAACTTAATTCAGGCTGAAAGATCAAGCCTTCTTCGCTGGGGGTCGCATCATAAAGAGACACAATTTCTTCAGGAAGCCGAGCAAGATCGCTGCCGCGCATGAAATCTCTCAGCGAAGTGCCCGTAGGCGCAGAGTCAATATTAGAAGCGCCCCCTTTAGAAAGGATTTCGTCCAGGTGTGCCGTTCTAAAATCAAGGCTGTAGCGACTCACACCCGACGTGTTGGGCACCGTTGAGTGCATTTGTGCGCCCGAAAATAAGACAATTCCTCCAGCGGGGCAGACAACGCGAACCTGGGGATCTAGCTCGATCATTTCAGTTGCGTGGGGCTGTTTGCGAGTGTCTGACTTGATGTGCTGTGAGGCATTTTTGCGTCCGTTTTGGTTCCACTCATAGTAGTTAAAACTGCTGGATTCGTTTTCTACAGCCTGATTCCAGTAACGAGGGTGAAACGCCATCGAACTCTCAGACTCAATCTCATAAAGCGGGAGCCACCAGTTAAGCTGACACATCGGCGCAGAATACCACGTATCTCGATGGGGGTGGTGAGCATAGCCCACGCCGCTCGTCAGATAGCCATCCGAGGTCACCATACGAAAGCGCGGCACATCTAAATAGGTTTGATCTAAATCGCACGCCAAATCAGTCAAAACGTCCCGAATCAACTGCTTGGTGCTGGGATGATGAATAAACTGAGGCTTGAGAGGAGCGACGATCGCCACGTATTCCTCAACTGACAGATGATATTGAGCCGTTTTGGGATCGAGGGGAGCAAAGGCCGCTTCGAGCATCTCGCGGGCAAGCTGACACAGAGCTAACGTGCTAGGGCGCGGCGAAAAGACGAAGATTTGCCCTTGATAAAGGCGTTGTCGTCTTACCGAGTCACTGACAGCAGAATCAAAGTAAACAGTATGCATTGAGGGGTTCTCTCAGCGATTGCAACAAAATGACAGGTGTGGCTGGCGATCGTTTCGGTGGAAAAACTCTCTGGAAAAACTCTGATCAATCTTCAATATCAGACTCAAACGCTAGGCCTAAATTCTGGCTTGCAGCTTGAGCCAGCGTTAGATCGTTCCAAAAACCTTATCTCTTCCGTAAATCTTCGGGCAAGTCCTTTCATGCACTCTTCATGGTTATGGATGAATTTCTTCAAGGTTTGGGGTGATCACTCAGTTATATTCAGCATTCATCGAAGTTTTCAATTTAAAGGTTGAGTGAAGCTGCTCTGTATTATGGAGGCTAATAAAAGATTTCTAAAATTCCATCAAGAGATGATATTAAATCGACCCTCAAAGAAAAAGAGACCCCTACAGAGATCTCCTAAATTGCTAATAAATCGCTAATCAATTGAAACTTTCGATCGTTTGCTCTACAGATCACATCACGACCTTTCGACAGTGAAAAGCTTCCGCAAATTTGCTGGGGGAATTAGACTCAACGCCTCGCAGCCGCAGGAGTGCCTGAAAAGTATCTTCAGTAAACCACTGTCGTTTTTTCTGTGTTTCAAAGACATCTAGAATGGTTTGAATTTTGCGTTGACAAATCGTCTCGTCGAGAGGCACAAAGAAATTGGGGTTACCAATATCACCATCATATTTGGGGATTTCATACTCCAAAATTAAGTGATCTCGAAAACTATTCCAGGTCAGATCAGAAATTAAGCGGTGATCTTGATGGGCATCCTTTCGATAATGAGTGAAGACCAGATCGGGTGAAAATGCCTGCTTAATTTCCTCAAAATATTCCTTAATCTCAGCCCCTACAAAGGGAAAGAAACTGTTTCGGAAGTTTTTGACAACAATATTCTCAACTTTTGCATCTTTGAGAAATCGGTTGGCGCTGAGAAATGCTTCCTTCGATCGCACTTCACTAGAGCTAAAGACAACCCAGTAAAAAACGAGGTTTGGATAGGTTTCAATTAGCTTAAGAATCGTTCCTCCACAGCCAATTTCGATATCATCGCAGTGGGCACCGAGACACAAAACTCGATACGTCGAATCGTCGGTTTGGTCAAACTGTAACTTCAGCACTTTTGCTCTCCGTGAATCGTGGCGTTACAAAATTTCAGGCGTTTTCCAAACTTCCCAAACGGCTTTGCCTTGAGAATACATATCATCCAAATTTTGTTTGTCTCTAAAAGTGTCCATGCAAGTCCAGAAGCCGTCGTATTTATAGGCAATCAGTTCTTCTTTTTCGATAAGTCTTTGGAAAGGTTCGATTACTAACTCCTCACCTTTTTCCATGAATCTAAAAATGTCTCTCTTAAAGGCAAAGAAGCCACCATTAATTCGTGTATCTGAGCTTGTTACGTGTTGGATGCTGGTAACTAAACCATTTTCTTGAGTCGAGACGACATGAAACGTTTGCGTTGGTTTGACACAAAGAAAACTCGCCGTTTTATCTTGTCGAATAAAGTTGTCAATGTAATGATCTAAAGGAAGATTGGTCAACCCGTCGCTGTAGTTTGCTAGAAAAATTTCGTCATCGCCAATATGTTTTTCGACGGCTCTTAGACGTTGACCAATGTTGGAATGTAACCCTGTATCAACGAAGGTAATCTTCCAATCTTGGATGTCACTATTCAACATTTGAACTTCTTTACCGCCGCTCGATAACACAAAGTCATTTGACAAACATTCGTTGTAGTTCAAAAAGTAATCTTTGATAAAGTCAGCTTTGTAGCCAAGACATAAAATAAATTCTTTGTGACCATAGTAGGCATAGTATTTCATCAAATGCCAAAGAATCGGTCGATAGCCAATATTCACCATCGGCTTTGGAATACTTTCGGAATAGTCTCTAAGTCTTGTTCCTAAACCGCCACAAAACAAAACAACTTTCATTGGAATAGTCTCCTTGCGTTAATTTCTTTAAGAATTCCCTATTTTTTGATGTCACAGCAATTCTCTTAACAAATCGTTTTTGATCAGGGCATCGGCAGCTTTTTTGATCGCATCGAAGTCAGAATTAGAGCGATCGGCAATCTCCAATAAACTATGTTGACCATCCGATAAGTTGAGCGTCCACAGCATCGCCATTTCGCTAATCCCACTCCCTGACGTGCCACCCACTGCCCGATAAAGTCCCCGTTTTCCTAGCTGAGGTTCACATTTGGGATTTTGATTTAAGTAGGTTCTATTGTGTTCCAGAACCGAGAAAACCGCTAAACATTTGACAAAAGAATCCTTCAGGTAGACAGGCTGAATAAATTCTAAGTTGTCAGCCGATGTGTGATATTCAGGATACTTGCCATTCGGAGTTCTCATCAGACAACCGACTGGAAGATTGAACCCTGGAGAACAGTATTGCCGCTCATCATAGCCGTAGGGAATGAACTCGATCGCTTCAAATTCCTGTCCAGAATGCTGCAAAACGTGAAGAACTGCTCGATCGATTTCAGTATTGCCTCGCCGACTTTTTTTGTAGGTTGATTTACCTGAGTCGCCCAAACAACTCAACACCAACCCATGCTTAATGTTGGCGACCCGATCTTCGTTTTGACTGAGCCAGGTGATCGAACCAATGGTAGCTGGAATGAAAATAAATCGATAGGAATAGCGACGCGCAATCTGACTTAACTGCTTGGCTAAAAAGGTGGCGATCGCAATTCCAGCTAAATTATCATTCGCAAGAGAAGGATGGCAAGCATGACAGGAAATCAGCACCTCATCCGACGTTTCTCCAGGCAGATAATACTCGCCGTAAGTGAGATTTCCAGGCTCTAAGGTGGAGTCAATACAAACCTCATACTCACCTTCTGGAAGGTTAAGGAACTGCTGATGAGTCAGACAAAATCCCCAACTGTCTTTGTAGTACGACGTGCGGTAAGGAACCCAATCAGGGCGATCGGGCAACGTAAAAAGATGGGGCTTCAACGATTCCAGCGACATGGTTTGATGAACTGGAATGCTGTAGTTCACCACATGCAAATTGGACTTTTGGAAATCGATGACGCGATCGCCCTGAGAATTTTTGACATACGCATCTCGAATATTCCACTCTCTGGGCACCGTCCAGTCAAAAACTTGAGTTCCAGACGGCACTTCGTAGAGCGTCAGAGGAATGTGGGATTGAATCTGATTCAGCGTTTGGCGAAAGCCGTTTCCCGTGATGCTGCGACAAATCGGGTACAGCTCCGCCGCAAACTGATAGATTTCCTGTGCCGTGTGGTCTAGATCAAGTTCTCGTCTGAGATCACTGATATTCATGGCGTTTAGCCTCTTGAGGTCACAGGTTGTTACAGCCCAATTCCTTCGTAGCGCTCAATGCTCTGCTTCTCCAATAGACGGCGACCATCGATAAATAATGGCTGTGGATTTGTCTGAGAAAGGATTTGGGGCACCGATCGAAACTCATCCCACCGCGTCACCAGCACGATCGCATCCACGTTTTCGAGAACTTGAGCCAAACTGTCACAAAAATCGAGCTGGTCAGAACCGAGTATATGGGCCGCTTCCTGATTGGCAACGGGATCGTAAGCCTTCAGAATTGCCTTTTGTGCCAACAGATCTTTGATTAGAGGAATCGCGGGAGATTCGCGCATGTCGTTGGTGTTGGGTCTAAAGGAGAGTCCCAAAATGGCAATCCGAATCCCTTCCAGCGAGGGGAAGTGCTTGTGAAGTCGATCGATCACCTGTTGAGGTTGAGCCTGATTGACTTGAATCACTGCGTCTAACAAGGGCATCGGACGATTGTGCTTTTCACCGTGGGCAATCAGCGCCTTCACATCTTTGGGCAAACAGCTTCCCCCAAAACCACAGCCAGCCGCGAGAAAACTGGTAATCGGCGGGACAACGCGATCGCCATTGGGCAAAATCGTGGTCAAATAGCGGCTGTTATGAACGCCCTGCATCACGTCTACGATGTCGGTATTGCCGATCGCCGCACACAAATTCCCCACTTCATTCGAGAAGGAGATCAGCAGCGCCAGCAGAGAGTTTGACGTGTACTTGATCATTTCTGCGGTCGAGTTGTTAGTTCTGACGCGATCGACTCCTTCAAATCCACTGTAAAGTTCGCCCAGCAGATCGATACTTTGGTCATCAATACCGCCCAGGACGATGCGATCGGGATACATAAAGTCGCTCACCGCTTCGCCTTCGGTCAGAAATTCTGGGTTCATGCCCACGCCGAAATCAACGCCCGCTTTTTTGCCAGAAGCCGCTTCCAGAATCGGTAACACCACTTGATCGGTTGTGCCCGGAACAACAGTACTTTTGACGATCACTAGATGATACGTGGACTTGTCTTTGAGCGCTTCGCCAATTTGTTGAGCGGCTTGCTTGACGTAGGTCAGATCGACTTCTCGCCCATCGAATGGAGTGCCCACGGCGATCAACGAAACATCGGTTTCCAATATCGCTTTCCGAAATTCGGTCGTGGCTTTGAGACGAGTGTGAATGTTGCGTTCTAGCAGTTCGTCTAATCCGGGTTCGTAAAATGGCGAAATGCCCTGGTTGATTTTTTCAACTTTGATGGGGTCAATATCGACGCAGAGGACTTGATGCCCTTTTTCTGCAAAACAAACGCCCGACACCAATCCGACATAGCCTGTGCCAATGATCGAAACTTGCATTATGCGTCCTCCGCTTCCTGGTTGTCGTGATACCAAATCAGCGATCGTCTCAGTCCTTCTTCGACAAAGATGGTCGGATTGTAGCCCAGATGGGTGCGAGCTTTTTCGATGATCGGGCAGCGTCGGTTGGGATTGTCTACGAGATAATCCTGGTCTTCACTGACTTTGCGAACCACTTTACCTTGATAGCCAAACAGTTCTTGAGACAGGGAAACGACGCGCTCCGCCAGTTCTGCAACCGAGATTTCAGGAGTCTCAATCCCAATGTTGTAGGCTTCGCCTGCGTGGCCTTTGACCAACACTTTGTAGTAGCCCGTAATCGAGTCAGCCGCATAGCAGAAGGTGCGTTTGGGCGATCCATCCGACAGCATCGTGATATCTCGACCCGAAAAAACGTCTCGCGCAAAATCAGGCAGGAGACGACGATCGGTAATCTTCAACCCCGGCCCATAGTTATTAAACGGACGCGCAGTTTTGATCGGCAAGCCATACTGTTGAGCAAAGTTGACGCAGAGTGTTTCACCATAGCGTTTGGCTTCGTCGTAGCAAGCACGCGGGCCTGTACAGGACACATAGCCGCGATAATCTTCGGGCGTAGGAATATTCTCTGGAGACGGATCACCATAGATCTCGCTGCTAGAGAAAAACAAAAAGCCGCCAACTTCCTTGCCCTGTGATTGCTGATTTTTGAAGTGTTCCAGCAGATTTCGCAGTCCGTTGACGTTGGCATCCATCGTGCCGATCGGGTCTCTGCGGTAGAAAGTGGGAGAGGCGATCGAAGCGGCATGAATAATGTACTGAAAATCTCCCATGTCAGATGGGAGTGGCTGGGTCAGGTCATGTTTGAGCAGCGTCAGCGTCGGATCGCCTTTGAGATCCGTCAGCCAAGTGGGAACGCCCCGCGAATAGTTGTCATAGACGGTGAGATTGATTTGCTGTCCAGCGTCCGCTTTCTGATTCCAGTGGAGAACGGATTGCACAAAGTAGTAGCCCAGGAAGCCAGCGCCCCCGGTGATCAGCAGATTTTTGCCTGCCATCTGACCAAATTCTTCGGTGAGATTGGCGCAGATGTAGTCGAGGTCTTGGGTGATGATGTCTTTTGCGGTGAGCGTGGATTGGCGATCGACGCTCACATTACTCGTTCCAACCATAGGTGTCCGGGAGATAGTGAAGTGATTAGTAAGTTCAAATTGCTGAATTAACAGCGACGAATTGACGACGATGAATTGACGACTAAGAATAGATTTTGACTTCAGGAATCGGAATCACAAACTGTCCGCCCCACTCGCGAATGTAGGAAACCTGATTCATGATTTCGTCTTTGACATTCCAGGGCAAAATCAGCAGATAGTCCGGCTTGGTTTCTCGAATTTTGTCGGGCGACAGGATGGGAATATGCGTTCCTGGCGTGAACTTGCCCTGTTTGTATGGGTTGCGATCGACCGTGTATTCTAGAAAATCAGTGCGAATGCCACAGTAGTTGAGCAGCGTGTTTCCTTTGCCGGGAGCGCCGTAGCCTGCGATCGTTTTGCCCTTCTGTTTCGCAGTGACCAAAAATTCCAGCAGTTTGCGCTTGGTTTCCTTGACTTGCTCGGTGAAGGTAAAGTAGGTTTCTAGCTTGTTAAAGCCAGCCGCGTCTTCTCGTGCCAAAAGCTCGGTAACGCGCTCTCCCACAGGTTTAGAACTGTCTTCGGCATGACGGGCATAGATTCGCAACGAGCCGCCGTGAATGGGAATTTCTTGAACGTCAAACAGCGTCAGCCCATGATGCGCGAAAATCTTCTGAACAATCGCAAAAGACAGATACGAAAAATGCTCGTGATAAATGGTGTCAAACTGATTTTCCGCCATCAGGCGCATCAGATGAGGAAACTCCATCGTGATCACGCCGTCAGACTTGAGCAAAACCTTCATTCCAGAGACAAAATCGTTGATGTCGGGGACGTGGGCCAAAACATTGTTGCCCAACAGTAAGTCTGCTTTGCCGCGCTCATCGGCTAACTCGATCGCCGTCTGTTTGCCAAAAAACCGATTAACGACCGGGATACCTTTATCGATCGCCACCTGAGACACATTCACCGCAGGCTCGACACCAAGAACAGGAATCCCTTTTTTGAGAAAATACTGCAACAGATAGCCATCATTACTGGCAATCTCAGTGACCTGACTTTCAGCGGTGAGATGGAAGCGATCGACCATCAGATCCGCGTAGTCACTGGCATTTTTGAGCAGCGCATCTACATAAGACGAAAAGTAAGCGTACTCAGTAAAAATATCCTGGGGACTGACGAATTCTTGCAACTGCACGAGAAAACAGTTGTCACAAACATAGGTATGAAGCGGATAAAACGGCTCCATGTGGTTGAGTTCTTCGGGGGTGATGTGGGTCTGACACAGCGGCGACATGCCCAAATCAACGAAGGTGTGGTGCAGAGGAGATCCGCAAAATCGACAACTCGAACTATTCATAGACAGTGCACCTTGCAGTGGAAAACATTCAGATCACCTGGTTTAATTAGGAAGTTTTGACTCAACTTGCCGAGCCTAATTTACCAGAGTCAATGCTGTCCGTTAACAACTTCGGACGATTCTAAACATCTGTCTAAAGTCTGCGGTACTTCTACTGAATTTCCTAGTCAACGTCCGGCACTTCTACGTAATCTTTACCCAAGTCTGCACAGTCTTTACTCAAAATACATGCAGAAAAATTAGAAGGGTTCACTCTGTTAACGGTTAAAAATGTCTAGCGTGTCTTGTTCAAAATGCCTTGTCAGGAAACAGTTTAGGGATTCCACTCCATTCAGTTTGTAGTCCACAGACGATTTAAAGATAAGCACCTTGTTCTTCGTGTTTTTGACTTGAAGCGAGACAGCCATAAGCCGATTCAGCTTTCCTAGATACTGGAGAAAAGCGCTGGGATGGTAGCGTACTAGCAGCAACATTGTGCGTATAGCAGGTACAAATCGCTTGGCTCTGGCTTCATTTCCAACTTTGCCTGCAAGGACAGATCCCCAAAATTTTGACCAGTTTTTTTTGCCAATTTCGGAGTCTTCCTGGTAGTGGGGGTGAGCTTGAATGTAGTCTTGCTGAGAATCGATGATGCCTAAAACTGCCTTGAGCATCCGGGTGGCCTGGCTTGAAGCATTTTCTGCATGTTGGCGATAGTCAGCAATTAATTGGTTATGACAATAAATGGGGAAGGCTCTGGCAACTCTCAAATAGAGATCATAATCTTGAGCCAGTCTGAGGGCGGGGTTAAACTGCCCGATCGCTTCAAAAACGCTACGCTGAAACAACACAACTCCACAGGGGCAAATCCCCAAATTGGCTTGCAGCAGTGCTTGATAATTGGCAGTCTCAACAGGCTCTTGTGGGTCGGCTATTAGTGCGCCATCAGCCGCAACGGGTCTCGATAGCCCAAATACAAAGCCAGCGTCCGTATGAGTTTGCAGGTAGGCGACGTTGGTGGCGATCGCGTCAGGCAGCAGGCGATCGTCACTATCCAGAAACAGTACGAGCGATCCGCGACTTTTCTCAAGCCCATGATTGCGGGCAACGCTGACCCCTTGATTGGGTTGGTAGTGATAAGCAACTGAGGGATAGCGGGCACAAATTTCGCGAGTGTTGTCGGTGGAGCCGTCGTCAATGACCATCACTTCAATGGGACGATAAGTTTGGGCAAGGACGCTCTCGATCGCTTCACTAATAAATGACGCATTGTTGTAGCTGGGAATGACGATCGAAACCAGAGTTGACTTTTTCGCATCCATGTTTGTCGCCTCCTTTTCAGGTGAGTATAGGGGCGATCCTGGAGCTTTTGTGTGTCAAAGGCTTGTCGTCCACACTTCGCTGATATGGCAGCTTCTTATGAAAAATCAGGCGCAAAGGAAGCGTTAGTTTATTCGTTGAGAAAGCCTAAAATGCTCTGGTTGTATGGCTTCTACGATCGATAAGTATGTGCTGATCAAACAGGGTTAGTGATTAATAACACACACAAGCGTCAAGTTTAAGCAGCGATCGATTGCTCTCGACTAAACAATTTTGGGAGATGGAATTGGGATGATAAATTGACCGCCCTGTTGCTGATAATCGGCTTGCTGGCGCATGATTTCTTCGGCAAAGTTCCAGGCTAAAATCAGGACATAATCGGGTTGGTCTGCTAACAGTTTGGCAGTCGGAAAGATCGGTAGGTGATTTCCACCCATGTATCGTCCGTGCTTAAACGGATTCAAATCCACAACGTAATCAATTAGCTGCTGGTCAATGCCAAAATAACTGAGTAGCGTGGTTGCTTTGGCGGCGGCTCCATAGGCTACAATTCGTTTATTTTGTTGCTTCAGATTCCGCAGAATGGCGAGAAGATCTTGACGGATGGTTTGAATACGATCGGCAAAGTTCAAATAATAATCCAGGCAATCGACGTGACGATTCTTTTCTTCCTCCAATAATATTTTTACCGATTCGCGCACCGCTTCTACAGGCTCGACAAAGACGCGCAGCGATCCGCCGTGGACAGAAACTCGCTCCACATGATTGAGATATAAATGGTGGCGACGAAACAAGCGATCGAGCGCTGTCACTGAGAAATAACAAAAATGCTGATGGTAAATGGTGTCAAATTCGCCGTGATCGACCAGATCAACAACATAGTGAGCTTCCATTACGGCAATTCCTGTCTCTTTGAGAATCGTGCGAATCCCTTCGACAAAGCCGTTGAGATCGGGAACGTGGGCCAACACATTATTCGCTAAAAAGACATCTGCGACTTTGTTTTGCGATCGTAGGTCTCGCGCCAATTCTTGATTAAAAAACGTGTTGAGCGTGGGAATTCCTACCTTTTGAGCAGCCGTTGCTGGGCCGTCAGCGGGATCGATGCCCAAAACGGGAATGCCTTGTTCTACAAAATTTTTGAGCATGTAACCGTCATTGCTGGCGGCTTCGATCACCAAACTGTTAGCGTTGAGGTGCCGGGATGAGATCAGCGATCGGGCACTCTGCCCAAAATGCTCCATCAGCGACGGCGAAACCGAGGAAAAGTAAGGATAGTCTCGACAAAACAGAATTTCTGGCGGCACCGTTTCTGTAATCTGCGTTAGCGAGCAGACCGGACAAAAGGCAAAATCGAGCCGTGCGGTGAGTTCGGGTTGTTGGGGATGGGTAAGTAGCGCGTCAGCAAGCGGCGTTTGCCCAAAGTCAATGATGATATCGAGATCAGGGTTGCCACAGGAACGGCAAGTAGGATGACTCATGGGTGAATTCTACAACTCCGTCTCAGTTAGCGTCGTCTTCTGCCAGCGCAAATTGGAATCGAGCATTCCATCATTGATCAAGTACTTGATGTGAGCAATCCGCTTGTACTTTTCGCCCTCAAACTCATCCAGCGTTAGCCCCACCTTTTGGTAGGTGTTGTAAAGTTCCACGGCTCCCTTTTGGGCCGTCCACTGGGGCTGATATTCAGGCAGCGTTTGAGCGATTTTGTCGCAGTCCACACAGTAGCAGCGCAGATCAGGGCCCGCATCCTCGGCGTATTCTACTTCGCATCCCGGAACGGTTTCTCTCACAATCTCAGCAATGTCTCGAATCCGGTAATTTTCGCTTGTCCGTCCCACGTTAAACGCCTGATTATGAACCAGTTCACGAGGCGCGTGCAGTACCGCGAGAAAGGCGCGAGAAATGTCTTCAATGTGAACGATCGGTCTCCAGGGTGTGCCGTCACTTTTGATCAACACCTTGCCCGTCGTAAAGGCCCATGCGACTAAATTGTTTAACACCAGATCAAAGCGCAATCGAGGCGAAACTCCATAGGCCGTCGCACTTCGCATAAAGGTGGGAGAGAAGCGATCGTCTGCCAGCTTCGTCACTGCCTGCTCGGTCATCGCTTTTGAAGAACCGTAGGGCGTGACAGGATTAAAGTCAGAAGTTTCATTCACAGGCGTATCCCCCGCCGCTCCGTAATTGCTGCAAGACGACGAGAAAATGAATCGCTCTACCCCGGCTGATTTTGCCAGCTTTGCTAAATGCACTGAGGCTGCGTAGTTGATTGCGTAAGTCAGGTCAGGATTCAAATCGCCCAGCGGATCATTCGACAATCCCGCTAAGTGAATGACTGCCTCAAATCCCGCCAGATCAGCCGCGTCAGCGTCACGAATGTCTTTTTGTAGACAGGGAATTTCGGGAATACGGCCACCAAACGTACAGCGCTGATAGAGGTCGCTATCAAATCCGACGACTTCATGCCCGGCTGCGATTAGCAGGGGTGTCATGATTGTGCCGATGTAGCCTTTGTGCCCCGTTAACAAAACTCGCATTCTGATCTCCCCAAACTTTCCAAGGTGCTTTGCCGCTTTCCCAGAGGCTTTCGAGAATTTTCTTCTCGCGAATGGTGTCCATACATTGCCAAAAAGACGTATGTTTGTAAGCCATCAACTGCCCATCTCTAGCCAACCGCTCTAAGGGTTCTTTTTCCCAATGGGTTGTATCGCCATCAATGTAGTCGAAAATTCCCGGCTCCAACACAAAAAACGCGCCGTTGATCCAGCCTTCTCCAATCTGAGGCTTCTCAGAAAACTCGACAATTTGCTCTCCATCCAGTTGCAGATGGCCAAACCGCGCCGGAGGACGCACTGCCGTCAGAGTCGCCAATTTTCCGTGTGATCGATGAAACGCCAACAGTGCACCCAGATCCACATCAGACACGCCATCGCCCCAGGTCAGCATAAAGGTCTGATTGCCCACATAGGGAGCCAGTCGCTTGATTCGTCCGCCTGTTTGGGTCGAGAGTCCGGTGTCGATCAGGTCGATCGTCCAGTCTGGCTTTACGCCGCCGTGCATTTCAATCTGTCCAGTTTGCAAATTTACCGTCAGATTGCTGTTAAGCGAACAATAGTCCACCATGTACTTTTTGATGACTTCGCCTTTGTAGCCGAGGGCGATCGCAAAGTCCTTGAAGCCATAGGTAGAGTAGTGCATCATAATGTGCCAGAGAATCGGACGGCCCCCAATCTCGATCATTGGCTTCGGTCTGGTTTCAGTTTCTTCGGCAAGACGAGAACCCAATCCGCCTGCCAGAATTGCGACTTTCATGAAAACTCCCACAAATGGTATGCCAAACTGTTGACGATGCACGCTGTCATAGCAAACTTAATGAAACCCGTGCGACACCACTGCTGGATTTTGGGATTTAGCCATTGACTTGAGACGGTTTCGGTGGGCTGGGTGGACTGCTTCCGGGCTTCCCGACCTGCAACAATTGACTCGTCGCGGACAAAACATCTCTCACCATGTGTTTCCAGTAGCAGTTTAGCCACTCGCGCATGTGACCCAGACAGGCCATTTTTTCGGCGCTGCTGACGGGGGCTTGTAAAATCGATCGACAGTATTCAATAAACAATGTCCAGCGCGGCAGCATAAATTTACCCGACTTAGAGGGGTCAAACCAAACCGTGTAGCCAAAGTAATCCTGATCGCTATTCTCTTTGGCAAACAGTTTGCAGGACTGCTCTGCGTGTTGTCTGGAGAGGAATAAATATTCTGGAAGCTCATAATATCGCCCCAACAGCGCCAATCGCGCCAGCAGCACCCCATCTGCGTGACCATACGACCCGTGTAAGGGAATTGACCTGAGCGCACTGATTCGCATTACCCCAAAAATCGGAAAACATTCTTGATGAGTGCAGACAATATCGTGAAACCGCTCGTGAGGCTTTTCAGAATTGAGTCGCAGCTTGCCATCGTAATCATAGTGACGCGCATCAGGGTCACCCTTCGCATCTACAAACTGAGTCCACGGATAGCAGTTGATGATGTCGGGATGGCGATCGAGCACTTCAACGCACTTCTCTAGATAGGTTGGCGCACACATATCATCATGGGCTGCCCACTTAAAATACTTGCCTCTTGCCAGCGCGACCAGCCCGTTATAGTTGCGAGCGGCTCCAATATTGGTCTCATTGCGGTGGTAGCGAATTCGCGCATCTTTTGTCAGGTATTCTCGACAAATCTCTTGGGTGCGATCGCTCGAAGCGTTGTCCGAAATAATCAGTTCAAAGTCGCTAAACGTCTGAGCTAGAAACGAGTCGATCGCTGCCTCCAAGTAATTTTCACCGTTATACACAGGAATGCCAATGCTTACACGAACTGTCTGCGTCATCTGGGTATTTTCTCCACATCGCTGAGGGGGGCAGCTTTCAACAACTTGACACCAAATTGATCATCTTATGGAGAAATTGTACAGAGCCAATTGAGAAAAGTGGGCGTTCTTGCCAACATCCTCTGACCAACTTGAAAGCGATCGCCCAAAAAATTCTCTTTTCTTTTCTTTTCCTAAGGTCTCTGTGACTTCCAGGCTGATGACTTAGAAGGCTACGCGATCGCTTTCATCACTCCCCTATCGCAATCAGAAATGCAAATCGACCTGTTTGACGACACCGGACGGGTTGGACTAATTTGCCTGAGAAGGCTGATGACGGCTCATGCCCTGCTTGAGAGAGTGAAGCGAGTAATTGACCGCGCCCAAAACGTCTCTCACCATATGTGTCCAATAGCAGTTGACCCAAACTTTGAGTTGACGAAAACAGGTAATTTTTTCAGAAAAGCTAATGGGCGCTTGCAAAATCGATCGGCAATATTCGATAAACAAAATCCAGTGCGGCAGGGTAAATTTTCCGGTCTTGGAGGGGTCATACCAGGCAGCATACTCAAAGTAGTCGTAGTCGCTGTCTTCCTTGGCAAAAACCTTACAGGACTGCTCTGCATGTTGCCTGGAGAGAAAGAGATATTCTGGAATCTCGTAATATCGACCTAACAGCGCCATTCGAGCCAGCAACACCCCATCTGCGTGACCATAGGAACCATAGAGAGGCACTTGTCTCAAAGCACTCAACCGCATCAGCCCAAAGATCGGAAAGCATTCTTGATGAGTGCAGGCAATATCGTGAAACCGCTCGTGAGGCTTTTCAGAATTGAGTCTCAGCTTGCCGTCAAACGCATACACTTCAGGACAGAGCAGCCCTCGATCGTCGATATATCGCGTCCATGAATAACTGAGAATCACACCGGGGTCGCGATCGAGAATTTCGACACAGCGCTCTAGATAGGTCGGCTCATGAATATCGTCGTGGGCAGCCCATTTGAAATATTCTCCCTGAGCGTAGTCAATTAGGCAGTTGAAGTTGGGGGCGGCTCCCAGGTTGACCTCGTTGCGGTAATAGCGAATTCGGGCATCTTTTGCCACGTAGGATCGACAGATTTCTTCAGTGCGATCGCTCGAAGCATTGTCTGAAATAATAATTTCAAAATCCTTGAAAGTCTGGGCGAGCAGCGAGTCTATTGCCGCTTCCAGATAGTTATCCCCGTTGTAAACAGGAACGCCAATACTGACACGGGTACGATTATTTGTTTGATCCATCATCTGAGATCCTTCTGATGCAGCATGATTGCTAAAACTTATGCTTAAAATTTATGCAACTTGAGTACAAGCGCGATCGCAAATTGAGAAACGGGACGATCGCGAAACTGAATGACCTGTGCTTTCCACGATTATCAAAAAGCGCGTGAGAAAAGCCAGTGCTTCTACGGGGTCTTTACCGAAAAAATACATTATGTTTGGAGAAAGCCTCTTTTCTACTCCAAGAAAACACGATTGCCTCTGTGGTAGTTGATATACTGAGCAAACCAATCAGACCCCCTGAGCAGCGCACCCCTCTATGAAGATCAAGTGAAGTCATTTTTGAAGCAATTGCGCCTGTTGAAACGTTTTTAGAAGGCCATCAAATCGATTAAAGTCTTGAAAACTCAGGTTTTCGCCAACCAAAATGTGGCTTACAAATCATGCTGACTTCCTTGAAGATCTTCCGTAATTACCCTGCTCAGTCTTGTCAAATTGAGAGGCCTTTCATAGAAAATGAACCATGAAAAGTGGCAACTTTCCCCAGTACACCGCTGCTAAATTGAGACTCACAACAGGACTATTTTTTACAAGCAATGAGGTGCTGACCAGATGATGAGTTATCTGTCCAAGTTTTTCTATCTTCTGGGAGAACGAAGAAACCAATTATTTCTGCTCGTGTCTCTATTTATATTTACTTCTTTATTAGAGACCCTGGGGATTGGACTGGTTGGCCCTTTCATTTCGATCGCCACCAATTTGAAGTTTATTGAACAAAATGAGCGACTGAGTTGGCTCTATCAACGCTTTGGATTTACACCAGGTCAAGAATTTAATTTTTTGATTGCGGTCGGCTTGGTGGTGGTTGGAATCTTCTACTTAAAGTCATTCTTGAGTTTTTACATTCAAAGATACATTTTTGAGTTTGGATTCAAGCAGCGAGGAGAGCTTTGTACTCGGTTACTTCATGCCTACTCAGCAGCCCCTTACACCTATCACCTCACTCGAAATTCATCGACCTTGATGCAAAACATGCTCAACGAAACTGAGTTGTTTAGCTACAAAGTTGTGATGCCGATGTTGTTTGCAATTTCTAATAGTGTGGTCACGCTGGCGATCATCTTTCTATTAGTTAGCACCAATTCAATGGCGATGTTTATTATTATTGGCATCGTGTTGTTGGCATCTGGGTTGTTTTATCAGTTTAGACACAAGCTCGTTTTTTGGGGGAAGGAACGATCGGAGTCCTACGAAGAGATGATGCGAATTATCAATCACAGTTTAGGTGGACTCAAAGAAGTTCGGGTGATTGGTTGTGAAGGTTATTTTGAAGAACAAGCCAGCGTTCAGATGGATCGATTTGCCGTTTCGAGTGCGGCGCACATGTCGTTTACTAATTTGCCTCGCTATGCGATCGAAGCCTTTCTCATCACTTTCTTAGTCGGCTTTACCGCCATCTTTTTAGTCTTTAATCCGGCAAATAGTCAAAGTTTAAGCTCGGTTTTGGGCATCTTTGCGATGGCTTCTATTCGCCTGCTGCCAGCGGTTGGCAATGTGGTTAACTCGCTCAATGATGTGCGATATGCCAGCTACTCAATGGACAAGCTCTACTTTGATCTACAGTCTCTAGAAAAGCAGTCACCAAAGTTACCAGAAAGATCTAAAGAACAGGCGATGCCATTTTCTGAACAGCTTGTTTTAGATCAGATCACCTATCGCTATCCCAACGTTGAAGAAGAGGCGCTGGATCGAATTTCTCTAACCTTAAAAAAAGGAGAATCAATTGGGCTGATTGGGCGATCGGGTGCCGGGAAAACAACGCTAGTCGATGTCATTTTAGGACTGCTAACGCCAGAAAGTGGAGATATCAAAGTAGACGGCGTTTCTGTTTACAACAATCTTAGAGCCTGGCAAAATCTGATTGGCTATGTGCCACAATCTATCTTTTTGATCGACGACACGTTAGAGCGAAACATTGCCTTTGGAGTTCCCGACCATCTCATCAATCAAGAGAAGCTAATTCAAGCTATTCAAGTCGCTCAATTAACTGAGTTGGTAGAGCAACTACCTGAAGGAATCGGCACCGTTATTGGAGAACGAGGCGTTCGGTTATCAGGGGGGCAACGGCAACGAATTGGAATTGCTAGAGCGCTCTATCACGATCGCCAACTGCTCATTTTAGACGAAGCCACGGCCGCATTAGATAATGAGACCGAAAGTTTAGTCAGTGAAGCCGTTAAATCATTAGGAGGCAGCAAAACAATTATTCTCATTGCTCACCGATTGACAACTTTGGAACATTGCGATCGCATCTATCAAGTTGAAAAAGGACGCATTACCAAGTCAGGAAGCTATCAAGAGGTCGTGCTGAGTAAACAGGCTTCGGCTCAATCCTAATGCTGGTTCAAAACTTGCTTAAAACTTGACAATTGCCCATGAATTCACCTGAGATTTCTGTCATTATCCCCACCCTCGATCGGGCGACTCTGTTACTAGAAGCGCTAACTTCTTTACAGCAGCAAACGTTTGAAAACTGGGAGGCATTAGTCGTTGATGACGGTTCTCAAGATGACACCGAATTACAGGTTCTTCAACTGAACCAAATTGATCCCAGAATTCGCTATGTCAAACGGTCTGAGACACCTTCGGGCGCACCTGCCTGTCGCAACCTGGGAACGAGATTATCAAAAGGCAAGTATTTGATTTATCTAGACTCAGACGATTGTCTGTCCCAAGATGCTTTAGAAAAGAGATTTTCTTGTATGGAGATGTCACCCAAACTTGATTTTGGAGTGTTTCCCTGCATCATTTTTCGGGAGCATCCTAACGACTTACAGCTACTTTTGAATGTGGATAAAGAAGTCGAAGATGTCGATCGTTTTCTCTCTTTTGATTTGCCCTGGCAAACCATGTGTCCAATTTGGAGAAAAGACGCTCTAAATCGATTGGGGGATTGGCATGAAGCACTCTCAAGCTGGCAGGATGTCGAATATCATATTCGTGCGCTTGCGTTGGGTTTCAACTATCAAAAATTCCCTTATCCAGATTGTTTTTGGCGAGTCTGTCACGCTGGATCAGTCAGCGACAAAGCACGAGGCACGGCGCATCTCAACTCTCACAAAAAATTGCTGATTGAATTGCAGAAAAATCTCGATCGAGCAGGACTATTAACCAAACAGCGCAGACACCGAATTGGTGGGCTTTACTTCGGGTTTATTGACCCCCTTGCGAGTGAAGGATTCAAAAAAGAAGCGCTGGAAATCTGGTCGTTGGGGTTTGAGCAGGGCATTTTTAATGCTCAGGTTCATCAACAGGGCGTTTTGTATATTCTCGCCTCGACGGTTTGGGTGCCCCATCGCCTGGTTCGTAGAAGCCTTCGTCGCTTGATGCGAAAATACTTTCAGCTTACCTGGGGGACTCCCTTCATTCCAGAACCCTCAAAAACGATTCGCAGCATTCCTGTAACAACCGCCTATCCCTCTGCTCCAAGTTCTGAAGCCGCCACCACTGATTAAAAATCAATCAAAATATTCACTGAGAACTTTAAATAAGAATTATGAAGGTGCTACTGCTCAACGAGTCTGATATCAACGGAGGGGCAGCACGGGGCGCATATCGGCTTCATCAAGGATTGCAGACGATCGGCGTAGATTCCTCAATGCTGGTGCGCGATCGCTTTAGCAGTGATCAGACGGTGACCGCTCACAAAACGATTTTGACTAAGCTTGGGCCGCCCCTAAATGGCATTCCCCTCAAGCTCTATCCCAAAACTCAGACACTTTTTTCAGCCCAGTGGTTGCCTGACGATCTGCGGTCTGCGGTACGCCAAATCAATCCCGATGTGGTCAATATCAATTGGGTCTGCAACGGCTTTCTACAAATCGAAACGATCGCCCAATTTAACAAACCGCTCGTCTGGACGCTGCACGACATGTGGCCGATGACGGGAGGCTGTAACTACAACGAAGGGTGCGATCGTTACCAGTCCAATTGCGGAAGTTGCCCTCAGTTGGCAAGTCATCGAGAATTTGATCTGTCTCGCTGGATTTGGCAGCGCAAGTCCCGTGCCTGGAAACAGTTGAACTTAAGTCTGGTCGCTCCCAGTCAATGGATTGCCGACTGTGCGGCTAAAAGTTCTCTGTTTAAAGAGCGGCAAATCGAGGTGATCAACGGCGGATTAGATACCGAAAAATATCGTCCGATTCCTCAGTCGATCGCGCGTGAAGTTCTGAATTTGCCACAGGACAAAAAACTCATCTTGTTTGGCGCACCCGGAGCCATGACCGACAAGCGCAAAGGATTTCATCTCTTGTTGCCCGCTTTACAAAACTTGAGTCAGTCGGGTTGGGCAGCGCAGAGCGAAGTGGTCTTGTTTGGCACATCTCAGTCTGATTCCGCCCGCTTAGACTTCAAAACGCACTACCTGGGCAAGCTGGCAGACGATGTGACGTTGGCGCTGGCTTACTCTGCTGCCGATGTGATGGTCGTGCCTTCGCTGCAAGAGTCTTTTGGGCAAACGGCTTCTGAATCGTTAGCCTGTGGCACACCTGTTGTGGCTTTTGACGCGACCGGGCTGAGAGATATTGTGGATCACGAGCAAAATGGCTATCTGGCAAAACCGTTTGAGATTGAGGATCTGTCGCGGGGGATCGCCTGGGTGCTAGAAGCGGACGATCGCCGCCAACTCCTCTCTCAATCTGCACGAGAAAAAGCCCTCCGAGCCTTTTGCGTCAAGCTGCAAGCCGATCGCTACCAACGGTTGTTTCAAACCCTCTTAGCGTCAAAGATTTAATAGGTTGTTAACCCAGTCACAGTTCTACCCTAAACAAAAAGCGATAGGGTAAGTCAAACCTGATTACGCGATCACACTTACACTCTCTTTACTTTTGTCACAAATATTACAGTCAGCCGGGTTCAGAATTCGTGAATTTACCGGAAAGTGTCAGGTTCATTCCTTAAAGAAGCAGTGAAACCGCCGACAATCCCTAGCAAAATCACAAAGCTGGCTGATTTAATAGCGTTACTTGGTGTAGACATTTGGCGAATCCCTGAACAATTCTGGGCGCAGATTCTCAGCGATCGCGTCTCGGCTCAATCAGGCAGATCGTTCTTCCCAGGGTGAAATCTATTCCGTAATGAATCCAGGAGTGATCTTAGATGCGAGTTTTAGTGACGGGTTCGAGTGGTTTGATTGGGTCTGAAGCAGTGGAATATTACGATCGAGAGGGGCATCACGTCGTCGGAGTCGATAACAATATGAGGGCTGAGTTTTTTGGCGCTCAAGGCGACACTACCTGGAATTTAAGCCGTCTCCAGCAAAAAACCAGCCAGTTTGAACACTACACGATCGACATCCGCGATCGAGAAAGTCTGTTTGAGCTATTTCGCACTCACAAGTTTGACTTGATCATTCACTGTGCAGCCCAACCCTCCCACGACAAAGCCTGCCAGATTCCCATTCTCGACTTTGAAGTCAACGCCCTCGGCACCATCAATCTTCTAGAATCGACTCGCCAGTTTTGTCCCGAAGCGGTCTTCATCCACATGAGCACCAACAAGGTCTACGGCGACGCTCCTAACGAAGTGCCAATGGTAGAACTCGAAAAGCGCTACGACTATGCCAACCAGTCAGACTATCACGGCATCCCAGAAACCTGTCGCATTGATCGCTGTCTCCATTCCCTATTTGGCGCTTCTAAAGCATCAGCCGACATTGTGGCTCAAGAGTATGGACGCTACTTTGGCATAAATGTGGGCATCTTTCGTGGGGGTTGTCTAACCGGGCCGTCTCATTCGGGCGTTGAGCTACATGGGTTTCTCTCTTACCTGGTGAAAGTCGCAATTAACGGCGGCACCTATAAAGTATTTGGCTACAAAGGGAAGCAGGTGCGAGACAACATTCACAGCTACGACGTGATCCAGGCGTTTGAAGCGTTTCGCAACAGTCCCCGTCCGGGTGAAGTGTATAACCTGGGAGGCGGCCGAGAAAACAGCATTTCGATTCTCGAAGCCTTTGACGTGGTTGAAGAGCTGACCGATCGCAAAATGAAGTGGGTCTACATGGACGAAAACCGCATCGGCGATCACATCTGCTACATGTCCGACTTGCGAAAGCTTAAAGCCCATTTTCCCAACTGGCATCTGACGCGCAGCGTTACCGACATTCTGCAAGAAATCGTCACGGTGGAGCAATCCCGCTATGTTAATGCCTGAAGTCGGAGATCGCAGCCCAGAAGAACGGGAGGCTTTAGGGTCGCTCAACACTCAACCCCCAACTCTGAATACTCAGTCAAACCGCACCCCTGATTCGCGGCTGATGATGTTTGAGCTTTCGGTTGGCGGGCACTATCCGGGATACATTCAGCATCTCGTGCGCTATTGGCGAGAACGATCGCTGATCGGGCATCTAGATGTCGTGGTTTCGCCAGAATTTTTGGAGCGGCACTCAGAGGTCGTAGCGGAAGCGGGAGACCATTCTAGAATTCAATTTAGGGCGATCGCTCCCTCAGAGGCGGCGGTTCTTAGTCCTCGCTCGTCGGCCCGATCTCGGTTCGTTCGCGCCTTTCAAGAATGGAAGCTGCTGCGGCACTATGCAACAACGCTGAAATCGGATCACTGTCTGATCCCCTACTTTGACACTCGACAGTTTCCTCTAGCGCTGGGGGCGACGCTGCCCTGCTCGTTTTCTGGAATCTATTTTCGTCCCACGTTTCACTACCCCAGTTTCGAGAATCATTCGTCTCGCCACGATTGGGCACAACAGTTGCGCGACAAGGTTTTGATGAACCGCGTGTTGGCAAATCCTCAACTGCAAACCCTGTTTTGTCTCGATCCCTTTGTCCTAGAACACTGGGAGCAGTTTCACACCAACGTGCAGCCTGTCTATTTGCCTGATCCTGTGCAAATCTATGATCAACCGCTTGAAGTTACAGATAGCCTGAAAGTAAGCTTAGGCATCGAGCCACACAGAAAAGTCTTTTTGTTGTTTGGTGCATTGGATGGGCGCAAAGGCATCCATCAGCTATTAGAGGCGATCGCGCGACTCCCTCCTGAAGATTGTCAGCAACTCTGTCTCCTGCTAGTCGGCCCGATCGACCCCGCAGAAAAACCTCAACTCGACGGTCAGATTGAGTCGCTTCGGCGATCGCTGCCCGTTCAGATTGTGGGGTCTCATCAGTTTGTGATCGATCGCGACATTCAGCCTTACTTTCAACTAGCCGATGCGGTACTGGCACCTTATCAGCGCCATGTAGGAATGAGCGCCATTTTAGTCAGAGCAGCCGCGGCTCAAAAGCCTGTTTTAGCGTCCAACTATGGATTAATGGGCGAGATTACTCGTCGCCACCAGTTAGGAGTTGCCGTCGATTCTACTGACCCTCACGCCATTGCAAACGGGATAACGTCTCTATTGCGAAACCCCATAGACCAGATGGGCGATCGCCAAAAAATGCAGACATTCGCCGCCCAAAACTCAGCCCAACGATTCGCCAACGTTATTTTTGAAACGATATGGACAGGTCAGCCTCAAACGCTCTAGCAAAGTCGCCCACTAACTCGCCTCTACCCCATCCTGAAACCCCGATCGAGTCAGACATTGCCAATCTCAAGGTGGCGTGGGTGTTTCCTTCGCTGGCTCTGGGTAGCTACTGGCATCCGGTTTTTACTCAGTTTACTAAGCGAATTAAGCAGACCAAGATTTTTACAGGAGTCTGGACTGGGTTTGCCCCAGGGTTTGAGAACGCTTTTACGGTTGAGATTGTTGGAGAGACAAAGTTCATTCCGACCGAAGCCGACACTGGGCAATATGTGCGAAATATCACCGTTGCCTCGCCTCGCATTGTTCCCCAGTTGCTGCGGTTCAGACCCGATGTGATTTTTGCGAGTGGCTTCTCAATGTGGACGCTTTTGATCCTGTTGTTAAAGCCGATCGCGGGCTGGCGCGTCATCATTGCTTATGAGGGCTGTTCTCCGGCCTTTGACTTTTTAGACGATCCGATTCGGCTGTTTTTTCGGCGGCGCATGATTCAGTTTACGGATGCCTACATTACTAACAGCGACGCAGGGCAGACTTATCTGATTGATGTTCTCAAGACCCCGCCAGAGCGCGTTTTTGCTCGACCCTATGAAGTGCCCGACGCACAAGCCCTCCTAGGTCGCGTCAAAGAGCGAGAACCTGACAGCTTTAAAGATGCCTCACGCCCAGTTTTTCTGTTTGTTGGGCAACTGATTCGTCGTAAGGGCTTACATTTGTTGCTCGAAGCCTGTGCCGTTTTGCGAGCCTGGGGCTATCAAGATTACACGCTGGTCGTGGTAGGGGATGGCTGCGATCGCGATGAGCTAGAAATCCTCAGCCGCAATCGAGAACTTGACAACGTTCGCTGGGAAGGGTGGGTCGCTTATGACGAGCTTGGCTCCTATTTCTGCAACGCCGATGTGTTTATTTTGCCAACGCTAGAAGACACCTGGGGCATGGTCGTTTTGGAATCAATGGTGTTTGGGAAACCTATCCTCTGCTCAAACTGTGCGGGAGCCGCCGAGATGGTAGCAGACGGTGAAAACGGCTATGTGATCGATCCCAATGACCCCGAAGCACTGGCAGAACGGATGAGTCGGTTTATCAAAGATCCCAATCTTGCGCCAACGATGGGAGCGCGATCGCAGCAAATCATCGAAAGCTATGAGCCTGAAGGAGTTGCCCAGTTTCTAACTCAGGTCGTGGAATTTGCTCACAAGGGTCGGTGAGGGAGAGCTGCGCGAGGAGGGAGGAGGGAGGAGGGAGGAGGGAGGAAACCGCAGGCGTTGGTGTCTGGAACTGCTTCCTGAGACTGTTTTCTTGGATGGAAGGGATCGCAAAATGGGTCAGATTGAATGAATCTTTACTTGTATCTCAAGCACTTTCCGGCTCAGGAAAATCCTGCTCATGAGGGCACTTCTAAGGCAGTTCACGGTTTGGCATCAGGTTTGGCATCTTGTGGGGTGAGTGTGACGATTCTCTGTGAAGGGACAACACCGGGGTGTTTTCAGACAGAAGCAGGCTACCGAATTCGCTGTTTTGCAAGTCCCAACACTCATCCGTCTCTGAGCCTTTCCGCTGCCCTCAAGCGATATATTCAACATCACATCTATGCTGAAGATCTGGTAATTCTCAACGGCATTTTTCACCTCAGCGTCTATGCAATGTCTCGCTGCTTGATGCGATCGCGCATTCCCTATGTGGTTGCTCCTCACGATCCCTATCATCCAGCCATCTTTGGCACCAAGTCTTTTCTCAAGTGGACATATTGGTATTTGATAGAGCGGCGGCTTTTGAGACAGGCCAAGGCCGTGCAGGTTTTGGATTGCCGACATGGAGAATGGCTGAGACACCTAGGCATTGCCACCACGATCGTGGAAGTCTCCAACGGTTTTTCACCCCAGGATGTTCACCCCGAAGCGACGCTGAACTGGACAAGTAATCGCCCGCCTCGACTGTTCTTTTTGGGTCGATTAGATGCCTACAACAAAGGATTAGATATTTTACTGAATGCCTTTGCTGAGATTGTCCAGGTTGCAAACGCGACGCTCGAAATTCAGGGGCCGGACTGGGGCGATCGCGCCTCCCTGCAAACCCAGTCCATTCGACTCGGCATTCACGATCGCGTCACCTTCTTAGAAGCAGACTATCAAAACTCACCCTCTATGCTGATGGGCGATCGCGATATCTTTTGTTTGACTTCTCGATTTGAGGGGTTCAGTTTGTCCGCATTGGAGGCGATGTTAGCGGGTCGCGTTTTGTTGGTGTCAGAAGTTGCGGGAATTGCGCCCCATGTCCAATCGAGTGGGTGTGGAGTCGTGGTTGCACCAGAAACTGAGGCAATCAAAGCCGGACTTTTGCAGTTATTTCAGCGTCGCGGTGAGTGGCAGAATCTCGGTTTGCGAGGACGACGCTATGCGCTAGAGTACCTGCAATGGAACCAGATCGCCGCCCGTGCTCTAGAGCAATATCAGTCTCTTTGTGGCTTTTCGGCCTCTCAAACTTCTACAAAATCGTCTCCGTCTCATCTGCCTGCCAGAGTTGATTTTTAGTCATTTAACTTTCACGTTTATGAAAATTTTGCTATCTGCTTATGCCTGTGAACCAAACCGCGGTTCTGAACCAGGAATCGGTTGGAACATGGCGCAGGCTATCCCCAAGCATCACCAGGTTTGCATTTTGACCTCCAATACCCATCGGGCAGCTATCGAAGCAGAATTGGCCAAAAATCCGATTCCCAATCTTAAGGTGGCTTACCTTGATCCGCTGGGCTGGGTTTATGACTGGAGTCAAGAAGGTAAACGTCCTTTAGTGGGGGTGCATTTACACTACTATTTGTGGCAGATCTGGGCATATTTTGTGGGGCGATCGCTGCATCAAGCCATCCAGTTTGATCTCGTCCACCATGTTACTTATGGAAAATATCAGAGTCCCAGTTTTTTGTCGCTGCTGCCGATTCCCTTTGTGTTGGGGCCGGTGGGTGGTGCAGAGTTAGCGCCTCAGCCTTTTTGGAAAGACTTTAGCCTCAAGAATAAAATCTATGAAATTGTGCGGGCGGCCGCCCAACGGATAGGAGAGTTTGACCCGTTTGTGAAGATGACGATTCGGAGAAGTGCGATCGTCTGGGCCACCACCGATGACACCGCAAAACGACTGTACAAGCTGGGGGCCCGGTCTGTCGAAGTGATGAGCGCGCTCAGCCTCCCTGATTTAGAAATCAATCAATTAAAACAGCAGTCTGCGGTCAAAGATGCGCCGATCCGCTTTATCAGCATGGGTCGATTGCTGCATTGGAAAGGGTTTCACCTGGGTTTACAGGCTTTTGCGGAGGCCAATCTCCCTGACGCTGAGTATTGGATTTTGGGTATCGGGCCAGAGCAGCAGCGGTTAGAAAATTTAGCAGAATCTTTGAACATTGCCCACCAGGTTAAGTTTTGGGAGCGCCTGTCAAGAGAAGAATCCCTGCAAAAGTTAGGGCAATCTCATGTGTTGGTGCATCCCAGTCTGCACGACTCAGGCGGATGGGTGTGCATTGAGGCGATGGCGACGGGCCGCCCAATCCTCTGTCTCAATTTAGGCGGGCCCGGTGAGATGGTGACAAATGAAGTAGGAATCAAGGTAGCGGCTCAATCTCCTGAACAAGCGATTCAAGATTTAGCGCAGGCGATGAAAAAACTGGCTCATAATTCAGAGTTGCGCGATCGCATGGGTCAAGCCGGACAGCAGCGGATTCGAGAAGCCTACAGCTTGGAGAGCAAGGAGCAGCGATTCACCCAAATCTACCAGGAACTCACGCAAGCTTCTAAAGACTCACCTAAGTCAGCGTGAATTCAATGAGAATTTTTCGCTTCGTTGCTGATGGCTTCTGCTCTCCAAGCTGCCAATTTTGACGTGAATTCGATGAAATCTTCTCGCTTTGTTGTCCAGCGCTTCTGCCCCCCAACCCCCCAAAATTGGGGGACTTTCAGACAAGATCTTGGGTTCAAAGTCCCTCACTCGTGGGGAATTTAGGGGGCTGCCTGGATTCACAACCGCAGCGAAAAATTTGCTCGAATCCACGTTAAGACAGGCATTTTAGTTCACAATTTGCCGTGTTGAATACGCACTCATTTAAGACTCATTTAAGGCTGCTCGGCGACTGTCCACTCCTCGGTCTCAGATTTGTCAGGCAGCGATCGCAGTTCTTGAAGATATTGATTTCTCATTCTGTAGTGCGCTGCTTGCAGACCGATCGCCGTTCCGGTCAATAGCCCCAGAGGAGACATCGCAAACACATAAACAATCACGTTGTCTGTAACCATCGAAAGCCCAATGCTGACCAGCGCCAGGAAAGCCGCAAGTTGAACATGGGCATTGTCACGATCGTAGCGATCGGCCCACAGCCAGGATTTGAACGTGATGGCAATGAGCCAAGCGTAGCCGAGTCCCCAAAAGCTGAGTCCCAGATAGCCAAAATCATGCTGTAGCCGCAAATAGTCATTGTGAGGTTGTCCCCCTTCAATCACCAGTGAGGTCGCGCCCGGCCCTAACCCAATGATTTTCCCAAACAGCGGCGCTCTGGCGATCGAGTTTTGCACCGCCTGCCATAAATATTCTCGCCCCGACGTGTTGAGGCTTATGCCCCCAATTTGACCGCTGTCTCCCACTTCTGTAAAGCGTGCCCGAATCGGTTCAACAAAATTGAAGGCTAGATAAGCAACCAGAGCAATAAAGCCTGCCCACAAAAAGAATCTGATCCAGGTTTTATAGTTGTGCGGCGAGATTCGTGAGAACGGAAAGATCACAAGCGCGATTACAGTAGCGGTGCGTGACAAACTCATGCCAATCAAGGCAATCAAAATAATCGCCCACAGCAAATCTTTGGAGTATCGGTAACGGGCGCTGGCCAAAAACCAGGAGACGGCAATCAAAGCAAACAGCGCAAACGATCGCGCCCCAATAAACAGATTGCTCCCCGGCCCTGCGACCAGACTCGCGGCATAAATCAGCCCAGCACACTGACAGGCTCGATGGAATCCCGTGTGCAAATACCAGAGCTGATCTTTTGCTCGATAAGTCTCGATCGCCCCCAGCAGCAGCAACCCAACAAAGCCACAATACACCAGTAAACTTTGAGCCTGATCGCGTAATGAAAGATTGAGGTCGGCGGGGTCAAATACAAGTGAGGCGACCCCTAAGCTGAGAAATCCCATCAGTAGAGCACCTGGCCCTATAACTTGCTTAGGGATCTTGGCTCGTAGAACCACAAACGCGAGGCTGAACACCCCCAGTAAAATTGTCCAACCAGCTTGAATGCTAAACGAACCTCCTCGAAGGCGAGTGCCTGCATCGACGATGCCGCAAATCAGGGCGCTGGCTGTGAGGAGAATAAGTGAGAAGTTCATGGGCGTTTTGGGTAAGTAGGATGCTGGTACTTTGGGGGAGGGATTAGGGATTAGGGATTAGGGATGAAAGAATTGCTTCTATTGGTTGGGGGGATTAAGATTTCTCACTGCATTGTTGACTGCATTGTTGACGGACGACTAGAAAGACGATCGTGACGCAAGGGCGTTGTATTGAGCCTGGTTTAGGAGAGCGGTTGTCTCTTGAAATTGCCAGAAATTATTGAGGCCTGCACTCAGCAATAGACAAAGAATCAAACCCAGGGCGACTTTACGAGTTTGACCGATCGTACTCAGGGCGGCAACGGGCAGCAACAGAGCCAAAAAGTTAGGCGCATAGAGAAAGGTTTCCTCACCAAAGAGAATAAAGAGTCCCAACTGCGTCACAACAGATGCTCCTAGGACGAGCTTGAATCGTGGGTTACGATCGACCTTAAAGAAATTCCAAACGCCCAAACCTAGAATGGCTGTCCACAACCCGACAGCGACTCCGCCCAAAACACTGCCTGATCCCGGTCGCGATCGCTGGATGCTCAACAGTTCGGGAGAATTAGCGTGAGGGAGCTTTGTGGTTTCTGGCATAACCTCTGGCATAACCATTGTGTGAGCGATCGCAGCACCCAAAACTTGCCCAATGCGCTCAGGAGAAGGGACGGTCAGAAATTTAAGCCGAGTTTTTTGGACGGGTGATTCTGAAGAGGCGGTACTTGTCAGCGTCAATGAAGCTTGAGCCGCAGGTGGCATGGTTGCCGATCCGACTGGCAAAATTAGACCTTTAATCACATAGAGCACCAGCACCAGACCCACCGTTGCTGATAGAATGCCTAGCGCAGGTTTCCAGGTTTTGTAGATCAGCGTAGCGATAAGACTTGTGAGCCAGTTAGTGATGGTAAATCCTAACGCAACGACATTCGCAACAACGTACCAGATGGGCGAAACGGGACGAGATTCACTGACCAACGCCACCCAAAACGTTAGCAAAAATCCCAACGCAGCAAACTGACAGGTTTCTAAAATCGTTCCCCAAAATAGAGAAGTCGCACTGACGATCGCCACACAGGTCAACAAACTGGCATCCAGCAAACGGCAACCCATATTTCGCACAACCAGAAACAGAACGCCACTCCAAACCCCTGCTACCAGGCTTACCAACAGCCGAATCGACTCAATCACGTCAACCCCTAGAATGAGTCGAAACACCGCAGCCACCGGAAAGACAACCAGCGAAAACAAGGGGTGCAGCTTGGTGTAGTGAGCTTGGTGAACTGGGTAGGCAGCCCGTTGAAATTGCAGCGGCAGATCAGCTTGAAACCAAACATCAAAGAAGTTGTAAAGATTAGCGGGAATTTGATGAGCCAGCCAATAAGTAATCAGTCCGCTCACACTTCCAACCAGCATCACCGCCAGCAGATCTTGGCGAGGTTTTGAGATGTCTTTGAGCATGGTAGAAATCATTTGCTTGACTCTAGTAGTTGACCCTGGATCGAGAAGTTGAGGTGCGATCGTCGTCATCAAACCTGTTTACGAGAGTATTCCTGCTCCGAAAAGTTCCATAGTTCTTGAGGTCGAGTGTAGGGTTTTTGAATCAGCCAGCCCGCAATTTTTTCCCACCAGCGAGGCGGATGGGGGAGAGACGCAACTTGAATCGATCGACATCCCACAATCCACGCCCCAATTAAATCGGTATGCAAACTGTCGCCGATCACCACAACCTGACTGGAGGGTAGCCCCATCGATCGCAGGGCGCATCGAAAGCTGCGCGGAAAGGGTTTGCGAGCAGGACTAAGGGTGGGCATTTTGAGGCGATCTGACCAATAATCAACGCGGTGCTGACGTTTACCGTTGGAGAGAATGAAGAAGCTGAATCCCAATGATTGGGCTGTAGCAATCCAGGTTTCGGCGTGGGGGGCGAGGTAGCGATCGTCTTCTGACACCACTGTATTATCCAAGTCGAGAATGATTCCTTTGATGCGATGGTACTGCAAAAGGTCTGGCTCGATTTCGGCAAGGGTGTGAACGTACCGGGGAAGCGGAAATTTGGAGCGACGAGCCGCTACTTTTCTCAGTTTGATTTGCCAATTATTCATCAGCTTCTTTAGGTTGACGAATCACCATAAGTTCTTTCCCGATTCAATAGAGAGCTTAATTATTCAACTACTTTTTAATTGCCACATGGCTGAATTCGCTAAAGCTCAGTAGATCAACGCACTCCACGAACTTTTCTCAGCAAAAGCGCTGACTCTAAAAGGGAAGCGGCCGCAATTCTACTGACCTATCTTTTACAGGAGATGGTACGGGATGACAGTTCTAAAACCCAAAGTTGAGGGGAGCTTTTACAAAATCTTTAAGAATTTCAGACCTTTATTAGAATTCAAAATTAGCTCGACCCGTCGCGAGTCGTAATACTCAAACGAATACTGACAAGCTATTTAGATTTGAATCAGCACACTCAAGACGCGCTTCAACCAATCGTGGCTCAGACACAGGTTGCTCAAAGTTTAGAAACGCTCCCGTCTACATCTGCTCAACGGCGATCGGGCATGGAGCAGTCAGTGGAAACGCCAGATTTTTTAAGCAAACCACCCTGCGATCGATCAATGTTGAAATTGACTTTAGGCTGAGGTATGGCATCAATGCGTCGCTGGGCTACAAGTTTGGGGGCGCGGGTTAAAGGTAAATTTTCTTATGGCAGCAACAATGTTGATAACCAAGTTCTCACAACTCAAATAGGATAGCTATATCTATAAGGTGTATTTAGACAAAGGCAGCAAAAAATAGATGTAAGTGAGCAGTTCAATTGTGGCTGCTGCAACGAGCATTACTGTAACAGGCTCACATCCTTTATTTTCTTGATACTTTTTGGTCGATTCTCAAAAATCGGAGGAAAATAGAAGAATGACAAACTCTATTTACCTGGAAGCACATGAGTAATACCAGTAATTTCCGTCAAGCGATCCGCGATGCGAAGGGGCAGGCGCTCGTCGGCCCTAACGTGATTGCCAATGCCCTTCCCTGGTTGGGCGGCGGTCTGATGCTCACGGCGTTGGGCACTTACGGCGGTCTGACAGTCATTGCCAACAATCCGCAGATTTTTATGCCCACGTTTATTGGGGCAGTTATTCTCGAATTGATTTTGTTTTTCGTGGCTTCTAGCGTTGCCCAAAAAGGAAACAATAGCGTTGCACTGCCGTTGTTGGCAACTTATAGTTTGCTGTCGGGCTATACCCTGAGTGGGTTGGTCTTTTTAGCACTGCAAACTTCGGGAGTCGGGATTGCAGGAGTGGGATTTGCGGCTTTGGGCTGTGGTGTCACGTTTATTGCAGCAAAACCGATCGGCTCCAATCTGTCCGAAGAAGACGGGATGGCGCTGTCAAAAACGATTCAGCTAGGCATCATCGCGCTGTGTGTCGTGCTGTTGGGTCAGTTCCTTCTATCGGTCTTTGGGATATACACTCCTGGATTCTTAGAAGTAGCTATCTCAGCGATCGGTGTTCTGTTATTTGTCGGTTCTGCGGTGGTTGACTTTTTTATTCTGCCGCGCACTTACACCGATGAACAGTATCTCCCTGCTGCGCTGTCGATGTATTTGACTTACATCAATCTGTTTGTGTTCATTCTGCGATTGCTGATTGCGATTAACGGTCGTGACTAATTCTTGATTTCAAATCATTGAATTATTTGTAAGAGAGGCGTAATTCGTTGCGTCTCTTTTTCTTTTCTACTTTCTTTCTATACTGAAGGAAGAGTTAGGATACTTCTGTTTGGAGTCACGGAATTATTAGATTTCCTGGCAGATTGCAAAGATCAACGTCTGGTGCCAGGTCGCCCTGACTCCACCGTTGCGATGATCAAGTGAGTTTGGTCGGAAAGGCTTTAGACAAATCCAGCGTTAGATCAGGGAAATAAGGAAGAGTAAGCCCTTCATTTGGCAACAAGACCCGCTTAACTCGATAACCAAATCCCTGCGATTTTTGATAAGGCTCACGATAGGTTTCTAGAACATTTTCGAGTAGATTAAAAATCCAATAATCTTGAATATTGTGTTCTGCATAGAGATTTAGCTTTGTCTCCTGGTCATACGTCAGAGAAGCGTCAGAAAGCTCAATCAACCACAATACATCTTCTGGCTTTGGATGCGACTCTAAATAGTCATCAGAACGATTTGTAACGATCGTAAAGTCGGGTTCTGGCTCACTGTTAGAGAGAATAATAGGAGACTGACATCTTACAGTTGCACGGTCGGACAGCAGTTGAGGCAACGCTCGAATCAGCTTGGTCAAACAGACCTCATGAGAAGTTCCTTTTGCTGCCATATAGACCAGTTCTCCTCGGATTAATTCGATGCGATCGCCCTCCGCAAAAAAACCAAGCTCACTCAAACGATGATATTCGTCTACAGTGAAACGCTTGACGGTAGGCTGACTCGGACTTTTGGTGATTGGGAGATTCATAAGCTTTAGCGTAAAATCGCCTCGATAGTTGGATTATAGCGGCTTCTGGTCTAACCCTTGATTTGAGAAGATTCTGAGTCTAGAGTGCTAGGTTAAAGCCATTATCGATCTATTAAAGATAATCTTCTCATTGGTCAAGTGATTTTAGAGAAGCTAGACTTGCTGGCAGATTGCAAAAAACAGCGATTAATTCCCAATCCAAAGAATCTTGATTATCCAGTTGCCGTGATTAAGTAATACAAAAATTTTATGAACGTCGATCGCTTCGATCATTTAGTTCTCACTGTTCAAGATATTGAAGTGACTTGCGAATTTTATACAAAAGTTTTAGGAATGCAAGTCATTACATTTGGACAGAATCGTAAAGCCCTAAAGTTTGGTTGTCAGAAAATCAATTTACATCAGGTTGGTCAAGAATTTGAGCCAAAAGCACTCCATCCAACCTCCGGTTCTGCTGATTTGTGTTTCATCACCCAAATCCCGATGCAGCAGATCATTCGTCATGTACGATCGTGCCAGGTAGACATTCTCGGAGAGCCGATTGAGCGAACAGGCGCAACGGGCAACCTTCTCTCGATTTATCTGCGTGACCCTGACGGCAATTTAATCGAACTCTCTAACAATGCAAATTCAGATCCAAACCTTTACCGTTCATAAGCGGTTTGCCCTCACCATTAGTCGCGGAACCACTGCCCAAACCACAAATGTCCTGATCAGAATTGAGCAAGATGGCATCGAAGGCTGGGGAGAAGCGTCGCCGTTTTCGATCGGAGAACAGCCCCAAACCACCGAGAAAATTGCGCGGTCTCTCCAAGCGATCGCACCCCTACTTAAATCCTTGCATCCCCTCGAACGTAGCCGCATCGACCAACTAGCCCAGCAGTCTCACCTGCCCTCTGCCGCCTGTGCCGCGCTCGATGTCGCCCTACATGATTGGGTAGGCAAAGCCATCAACCTCCCGCTCTGGCAACTGTGGGGCTTGGAAAGAGAGAAGATTGTTCCGACTTCAGTGACGATCGGCATCAGTTCTCCAGAAGCCGCAAGACAGCGAGTATTAGATTGGTTAGGCAAAGGCACGGTTACCGAACCCTCTCTCGGAATTCAAGCCTTGAAGGTGAAATTGGGCAGTCCAGAAGGAATCGAAGCCGATCGAGCCATGTTGCTGGCCGTCAAAGAAGCGGCTCCTCAAATTTCGCAAATCAGTATTGATGCCAATGGCGGCTGGACAGTAGAAACCGCGCTCAAAATGGCATTCTGGCTGGCAGATCAAGGCGTAACTTACATTGAGCAACCGTTACCCAAAGGACAAGAAGCTGATCTAGCCAAGCTTTACTATCAGTCCCCGTTGCCGATCTTTGTGGACGAAAGCTGCTGGACGAGTCGGGATTTGCCGTTGTTGGTCGATCGCGCTCACGGCATCAATATCAAACTCATGAAGTCAGGCGGTCTGTCAGAAGCGTTACGCATGATTCACGCGGCCAGAGCCTTTGGCTTTAAGGTGATGTTTGGCTGCTATTCTGACAGTTTGTTACTCAACACCGCCCTTTCTCACTTGTCCCCATTAGCCGATCACCTCGACTTAGACAGCCATTTGAATTTATCGGATGATCCCTTCATCGGGGCCACCTTCCAAAACGGGCGCGTCGTCCCGACTAATCTCCCCGGCATCGGCGTAAAACTGAGAAACCACTAATCGCACTTTGAGAAGCTTACAAGTTGATAACTTACAAGTTGATAATCCATTCAAAACGTTCAAGAGCAAGTTACGGCTTTTCCCTTTTTTCGACGATCGCCAAGTGCTGACCATCAGGACTAAAAACTTTAAACTCGCCCTGAACTTCCATTACCTTGATACCTGAGCGATTAAATAAGTAAATCTTCTCTTTTGAAGTAGTACTTAATTGACCAGTTGAATTAAACTCTGGAGCAAGTCCTGGTAGTTGAGCAACTTGTTTACCGGATGAATCATAGAGATAGCTTTTCTGAGAATCACTTGTAATTAAACGTTGTCCATCCGGGCTTGAGAATGAGAAAGATTTGCTGTAAATTGCTTCCGAAGGGAGTGGAGTGCCACCAGCCCCATATAAAATCATTTCAGCCGGAGAAAGATCTCCAGCCATTTTGGCAAGTTCTCGACCAGAGCCATCAAACAAGCGGCTTTGTCCACCAGAAATATCATTGGGTTGTTTGTTCTTTCCAGTTAGAAAGGTTACAACTTTATCGCCCTGCGGTAGGAAAGCAGCATAATTTCCTGGCAAGCGAGCAAGTTCTTTTCCTGACACATCATATAGATAAACTGTATTGCCTAAAACGGTCACCAAACGCTTACCACTCGCACTAAATCTCCCGTTTCTCCCTCGTAGTTGAGCAATTTTTTTGCCAGCCGAATTGTACAAGTAGCTTGAGTCTCCTCTAAAATCAGTAGTCAGAATGAATTGTTCACTGCGATCGAAGATGCTAAAAAAACCTGATAGTTGAGCGATCTTCTTACCCGAAAAGTCATACAGATGAAGGAATGGTTCATCCCACGTCCCCACCGCGGAGAAAAACTTTTGCCCTTTGGGACTAACCCCTGAACATGCTTTTGGCAATTGAGCGATCGTCTGACCCGCTGAGTTAAACAAATTACAAGTTGTGGAATCTAATCGATTTAGAATCAGTCGTTTCCCATCTGCATCAAACCCACTATAAAGGTCAAGAAATAACCCTTGCATTCGAGCCAGTTGCCGACCTGAAGCATCAAACAAATAGGCACTATCGTCTGTAAGCGTGACAACTCGTTGACTATCTGGACTGAACATGTGCGATGAGGAACTTCTTCCCGGTAGTCGAGCCAGCTTGCGCCCTAGTGAATCGTATAGCTGAAAATAACCTTTATCTCCTAAAATGATTCGTTGTCCATCTGGGCTAAACTCTGGTGCGCTTCCTTCAAGTTGCATTAGTTTTTTACCAGATAGATCAAACAAGTAAAAGCGTCCCAGCCCAAACCCTGATTCTGTTAGCAATTGTCGCCCGTCTGGACTAAAGCGATATATCTTTCCTTCAAACTCAGCGAGTTTTTTACCAGATGAATTAAATAAACGAGTGACATATTCTTCTTTAGCAGAAACGGGTAATTGTTGTGCAAGTTCTGTTACGTTAGTCGCTACAGCCCGCCCAGGTTCATATTGAGAATGCAGCAGTGACGGGGTTGCGATCGCAAAAAATAACACTGCAACAATAACGCTCGTTCGTTGAATTAACATTTTGCTGTGTGATTAACATCTTGCTTTAACGTACCCAGTTCTTATACTAAAAAGAGACTGTGACACACAGGAGAACGGCTATGTCACTCGAACCTATCCTGACCAACCCGCTCAACCCCCAAGAACCCCTTCTCGCTGGTTACGAGCCTGATCCTGAGCCTGACCCAGAATGGGAATTTCCGTCACCGCCCACCGATCTTCCTTACGACGACGGAGAACCCTTGGAAAGCAACCGCCACCGCATCGCCATGAATGTGTTGATTGACTCGACCCTACAAGCCCTCAGTCACCGGACAGACTACTTTGCAGGCGGCAACATGTTTGTCTACTACAGCCAAAACCAAGCCATGAATCGAGACTTTCGAGGGCCCGACTACTTTGTGGCTCTGGAGGTGGATGGCGATCGAGAGCGGCGCAGTTGGATTACCTGGGAAGAACAAGGACGCTACCCTGATGTGATCGTCGAATTCATGTCCCCATCTACTGCTAACATCGACCTCAACGAGAAAAGACACCTCTACGAACGCACCTTTCGCACCGCAGACTACTTTGTCTACAATCCATTTGACCCCACCTCTCTACAAGGTTGGCATTTGGATGCTTCACAGCGTTATCAGCCTTTGACTCCCAATTCTCAAGGATGGCTCTGGTCTGAAAAACTTGGACTCTGGTTGGGCAATTGGCACGGGAGTATTCGGCGAGAACCTCCGACGGGAGGCTGTTCCTGGTTGCGACTTTACCGAGATTTTGCGGAGAGCCCCGCTCCTTGAGGACGGGGATGCAGAGCAACGGCGCTATCGCGCCAATCTCTCAGGCAGCAGACCAAGAGATTTTCAACACATCTTATACATCTTATATTGACTGTGCTAATATAAGAATATCGTGGGTGGGTCAAAACGATGCTGGTCTTAGAGTTCAAAACATACGGGAAATCAAGCCAGTTCAAAGCAGTAGACGAAGCAATTCGCACTGCCCAATTCATCCGAAATAGCTGTATTCGGCTGTGGATGGATGTTAAGGGGACAGGACAAAACGATTTGCAAAAATACTGCGCGGTGTTAGCAAAGAATTTCCCGTTTGCAAATGAACTTAACAGCATGGCTCGGCAAGCCAGTGCAGAACGAGCCTGGTCATCCATCAATCGGTTCTTTGAAAACTGCAAGAAAGGAATCCCCGGTCAGAAAGGGTTTCCGCAATTCCAAAAAGATTGTCGCTCGGTTGAGTACAAAACCTCTGGATGGAAGTTGGCAGACGATAAGAAGTTCATCACGTTCACGGACAAAAAGAACATTGGGCGCTTGAAACTGAAAGGAACCCGCGATTTGCATTTCTATCAACCTGACCAAATTAAACGGGTGAGATTGGTAAAACGGGCAGATGGCGTATACGTTCAGTTCTGCGTAGATGTGAATCGTTCAGAGATGCTAGAGCCATCGGGAAACACTATCGGGTTAGATGTGGGCTTGAAAGAGTACTACACTGACTCAGAGGGCGTAAGGATTGAGAATCCGACCTTTCTCCGTAAAGGTGAAAGAGTTCTCAAGCGTTCCCAAAAACGTGTTTCTCGCAGGGTGAAGGGGTCAAACAACAGGCGGAAAGCAAGACAGGTTTTAGGTAAGCGCCATCTCAAAATAAGTCGGCAGCGTAAAGACCATGCCATTAAGCTGGCGCGGTGCGTCATCACATCTAACGATGTAGTCGCCTACGAAGATTTGAGAATCAAAAATATGGCGAAGAATCATTGTCTTGCCAAGTCGATTAACGACGCATCTTGGTATCAGTTCCGAGTCTGGATTGAATACTTTGGAAAGGTGTTTGGACGAATCACGATAGCCGTGAATCCTCAATACACCAGCCAAGAATGCTCTCGCTGCGGTGAAGTGGTCAGGAAAGCTTTGAGTACGCGCACTCATGTTTGTCGGTGTGGGTGTGTGTTGGATAGAGACCATAATGCAGCGAGAAACATCCTCAGCCGGGGGTTGGGTACGGTAGGGCATACCGGAACCTTTGGTCTTGAACCAAGCAACGCTTTAGGAGAATCGACCTCTACTTTGGCTGGAGCAATCCTGCTTGAGCAAGTTGGCTCGTAGATTAAAGAATCCCCGTGCGTTCACGCCGGGGAGTGTCAAGACTCACAAGGCAATCTGGTTTTGTTAGCTGAGGAGTTAGCCCACGTCGCTCAACAGCAAGCCGAAGAAGAACGTCAACGGGCCGATCGCCTTGCCACTCGTCTGAGAGAATTAGGTATTGATCCTGACCAAGTTTAGTTTATGCTGACGGACATCGATCGGGTTGCAGTTCTTCTCCATGAAGGCATTCGGGGAACTCAGGGAAAAACGGGACTGGCTCTAATTCGCTATCGGCCAGACACGATCGCCGCTGTCATTGATGCAGACTGTGCAGGAGAATCGTTGCAATCGCTTACGAATATTCCCTGTGATGCGCCGATCGTAGCCTCTGTTTTAGATGCACTAGCCTATCAACCGACGGTATTAGCCATTGGTATCGCGCCGTCTGGCGGACGGTTGCCCGATGCTTGGCTCTCGGAACTGAAGGAAGCGATCGCGGCTGGCATGTCGATTATGAACGGTTTGCATACGCGAATGTCGGCAATTCCTGAACTGCAAAATCAATTACAACCAGGGCAGTGGATTTGGGACATTCGGCAAGAGCCATCGGGGTTAAAAGTAGGAAGTGGAGTGGCGCGATCGCTTCCCTGTCTCAGAGTTCTTACCGTGGGGACGGATATGGGCGTTGGCAAAATGGCGACGAGTTTAGAATTACATCGGGCTTCTCAAAAACGAGGGCTGCGATCGCGCTTTTTGGGCACAGGTCAGGCTGGCATTATGATCGCGGGCGATGGCATTCCGTTAGATGCAATTCGGGTGGATTTTGCGTCTGGAGCAGTCGAACAGTTGGTGATGCGTCATGGCAATCAGGCAGACATTTTGCACATTGAAGGACAGGGTTCTCTACTCAGTCCGGCTTCAACCGCAACGTTACCGCTAATTCGAGGCAGTCAGGCGACCCATTTGATTTTGGTGCATCGAGCCGGACAAACTCACATTCGCACCTTTCCTGATTTTGCCATTCCACCGCTTGAAACTGTAATTCACCTCTATGAAACGGTGGCAGCCGCAGGCGGATCATTTGCACCGACAAAAGTTGCAGGCATTGCATTGAATACAGCCCATTTGGATGAAGCAGCAGCGAGGGACGCGATCGCTCAAACTCAACAACAAACCGGACTGCCCTGCACTGATCCCGTTCGCGATGGTGCCGATGTGTTATTGAATGCAGTCGTGTGACGGGCGCACCATTTTATCCAGGAGACGGTCAAGAACGGCAGGCAGATCTTGGCAAAGTCCAGTATGCACCCGTGAAGTCTGAATGATGGTACTTCGAGACGCTACCAGCCAATAAAAACGCTCTCTCAAAGGCAGTTGACCGATCGCACCCGCTGGCAACCCTCCCACACAAATCAGAGGAATTACCGCCAGATGGTCACGAATAGTTTCAAGCTCTACCTGGGGATGGATCGCACTCAATCGCTGTTCATCTAATTCGATCTGGGCTTTGAGAAACTTTCGAGGCGCACAGCAAACAATTACGGCTATTAGAAAACTGAAGTGCGGTTACACGCCCCGCCAAGAGTCTGCAACTGCACGGCTGCAAACTTTAGGTAAGTAAATCATGACATACAACGCCGATCGTAGTGATTTTGCGTCAGAGATTTCTGTGACCTATCGGGAGCGATTGAAGTGTTGGGCGATCGTTCGCTTATTACCGAGGATGCAGCGAGTGGTGGTCGATCGCTTTCACAAACGCGCCGATGCCGACGGTCATATGTACTTTTTACGGCAACAGATTCCCGACGGCACCTTTGTTGTAATGTTTGATGTGCAGATTGATCGCGTCGATCGCGACTGTCTTTAGGCCGCTTTGGCTTTCTTGCTGCCTGCGATCGCTAACCCTATGAGCATGAGGGCGGCGATCGTTCCCGGTTCGGGGACTTTCTTTTGGATGGGAGTGGTGCCCACTTTAAGCTGATAGGCCAGCGCAGAATTGTTGGGTCTGTTTCCTGCCCAGGTCATCGTCGATTTACCAGTTAGCTTGAATGCGCCCGATATCTTGCTTAATTGCAGATAATCAACATCGCTGGAGGTAGAACCAGACGACAGCACATTCGTGATTGCTAGATTTGTGGACTTGGCATCGCTGAAAACTAGATTGCTCAATAACATACTGCTGTTAGCGGCAGCACGAGTGCGGAAGAAGATATCGCTCACAGCTCCACTAAATACATTACTGCTGATAGTTTGATTGCCGACGATGTATTTCACCAAAGAGCCGTCATACTCCAAAGAGAAATCAACCGCTTGCCCACTTGTCCACTGACGTTGTTTTTGATCGACGGGCAATAGATTGTTTTTAGGGTTTAGGAGATCGATTTCTTGAGTGCCGTTGGTGGCATTATTGCCGATGCGACTTTGAGCCACAAAGGATTCTGTAAATTTGCCTGTGGTAATGAGCTGCTCAAACCCTGTATCGGTCAACGTGGTTTGGGGAACGATCGTCGCAGCTTTGGCGTTTAGAGAATTGGCAGCTAAACCTGTTGTAGACAATACAAGCGCAACGAGTAACTGGTGGGGTTTGATCATGGATGTACTTAGTATCAGATATGACAAACGATGTAATTTTAATTTGCCCGAATATTTCTGGTTTTCAGGCTAATCTAGAAAATCTTCACGTTCCTTTCGCATTGGCTTTGCAAACATACAAACGAGTGGCAACAGCCCGATCGCGACTTACAAAACGTTTAGACATTCTTTGTTGACTAGAGCGATCGGGTAACCAGTTCCATAAATGCACTGATGTTTATGAAAGTGACGTTTAAGATGTGGCTTGATTGGTGGAGCAAATCGCTACTTGATAATCGCCACCGGATAATCAGGATTAGCAGGATTAGGAATCAAGCGTTGATTTTTGCAATCTGGCAAGAGATCCAACTTCTCTAGAATCACTTGACCAATGAGAATTTCGTCACCAACCACGAGTGCCTCATCTGCGGTTTTACGCCCTTCGCATTCGACAATGATCGATTCTGTAACACCGACAAGTTCTTCAGACCCATTGGCAAATCGAGCAAGCTGTTGACCGCGGATTCGTAAACCCAATTGCTCCGCAACCTTTTGAGGAATGACTAACATTACCGCTCCCGTATCGACTAATGCCCGTCCTCGATATTGCCCAAGATGGCGAGGGGCAAGCACGCCTCGATCGACCATCCCCTGATCGACTGCATTGGTTAGTGTAACTTGAGTATGAACTGCTCCCATATCTGTTGATTTGTCTGTTGATTTAACCATTGTTTTCTCCTCTATAGAGAGTTCCTAATTGCATCCTGTTTCTACCAAGTTGGTTGTCTTTCTATTGTTTGGAGGGAGACGATCGCTTGATAATCGCCACCGGATAATCAGGATTGGCGGGAATTAAGCATTGATTTTTGTAATCTGGCAGGAGATCTAACTTTTCTAAAATTACTTGACCGATCAAGATTTCATCACCAACCACGAGTGCTTCATCAGTCGTACTGCGTCCTTCACATTCAATCATGATGCCTTCTGTAACGCCTACCAGTTCTTCAGATCCGTCGGCAAATCGAGCAAGCTGCTGACTGCGAATTCGTAAACCCAACTGCTCTGCCACTGTTTGAGGAATAACTAACCTGACGACTTCCGTATCGATCAATGCCCGTCCCTGATATTGGCGAAGCTGTTGTGGGGCAAGCACTCCACGCTTGATCATTTCTTGATCAGCAGAATTTGTGATTGTGACCTGTGTGTAGACTGCTCCCGTCTCTGTTGGTTGAACTTGTTGAACCAGTGTGTCTCCTGATTGAGCGGGTTCTGGATTTGAGTCAATTTCTATCTCGCTGGTTTCGATTAAGAACTTTTCTGCCAAACGATCGTAGGTTCCCGGCCCGACAAATTGAGGAAATTTATGTGATCGACTGTATACCCAGACCAATTCTCCATTTTCCAGAATGCGGATATCGCTAAACCACTTGCATTTTGGAATTAACAATTTGCCTGCTTCGAGAGCATCTGTCCAGCGATCGTAGGTTTGAGAAAATCCAGGTGTAATAACTTTGAACATGGGAAAAGGGCAATCCAAACTCTTACTAGCAGTGTATCTGTTGCGACTCTTGAATCGCTGCTTTCTCAAATGAGTGGAGTGTGCATTGCTTGGTAAGATACCTTTGTAAGTTTTGATCACTCTTCACATGTCACCCCAAACAAATTCAGAGATGCAGTCCACGACGGGCGCAGATGCGATCGATGTTGCGATCGCTCAGGGCATTGATTTCGACGGTTCGCCTATTCCGACCGCCAAGCTTGACCTTTATACCAAAGTCATGGGGCTAGAAGCGGGTCGTCAGCGGAGCGGTGTTTCTAATACAATGCGCTCTAGAATCGTCCGAATTGGCGCAAAGCACATTCCCCAAGACGAACTCAACCAAATGCTCACCGCAGCCGACTTTGCCCCTCTCAAAGAGAAAGAAGTCGCCTTCTATTACGGTGGGAAATAAAGGGCGGGAAATCAACGACCTGTAGGCGCAGTTTGAACCGCCAGCTATCCCATGACTGATCAATCCTTGTCTTTGCCCGCGATCGCTCACTCTGACATCGAAGCTGCCGCCAGCCGACTGTTGGGAACGGCTCATCGGACTCCCGTTTTGACTTCGACAATGGTGAACGATCGCACGCGCAGTCAGGTCTTTTTTAAGTGCGAAAACTTTCAGCGGACTGGCTCTTTCAAATTTCGGGGAGCCTTTAACGCACTGTCGCTGTTGTCTGACGAACAGAAAAATCGGGGCGTTCTGGCCTTTTCTTCAGGTAATCACGCTCAGGCGTTGGCGCTGGCGGGACAAATTTTGCAGATTCCCGTCACGATCGTCATGCCCGATGATGCGCCTGCGGTTAAGCAAGCTGCGACCCGTGGGTATGGAGCCGATATTATTTTCTACAATCGCACCACTCAAAAACGCGAAGAAGTGACGCAGAGAATTGCTGCTGAACAAGGCTCAACCCTGATTCCCCCATTTGACTATGCGCCCGTGATTGCGGGACAGGGGACAGTGGCTCAAGAGTTGATTCAAGAAGTCGGAGAATTGGATATTTTGCTGGTCTGCTGTGGCGGAGGTGGGCTGATTTCGGGATGCGCGATCGCTGCTCACACGCTGTCTCCTCACTGTCAAGTGATCGGAGTTGAACCCAAAAAAGCCGACGATGCTACGCGATCGTTCTATAGTCGCACGCTGCAAACGGTTGAGAATCCGACCACGATCGCGGATGGGGCCCGTTCTACCAGTTTGGGAAATCTGACCTTTCCTTTGATTTTGCATTATGTGCAGGATATGGTGACGGTTTCAGAGGCGGCGATCGTGCGATCGATGTTCTTTTTGTGGGAGCGGATGAAACTTGTGGTAGAGCCAACTGGAGCCTTGGCCGCGACTGCTTTACTCGAAGGCATTATTTCGGTTCCTGATGCGCGGATTGGCGTGATTATCAGTGGCGGCAATGTTGATCTCAAGGAAGCCAGCAAACTCTTCTCTAAAACAAATTCCAAAACCAAACGTACGCCTCGACTGCCTCTGGCCCAAGAGTTGAGTTAATTAACGTGAATTCGACGAAATACTTCGCTCCGACTGCAAATTCGGGAACGCCCCCTAAATCCCCCACAAGTGAGGGACTTTGAACTGGAATTCTTGTCTTAAAGTCCCCCAATTTTGGGGGGTTGGGGGGCAGTAGCGCTAAACAATGAAGCGAAAAACTTTATTGAATTGATATCACTTTTCTTATGCAGACTTTTATTACACAGCTTCGAGTTCGACATTATGAAATGGATGCTTTAGGACATGTTAATAATGCAGTTTATCAACATTATTTAGAACAGGCGGCGATCGAGCATTCTGAACATCTGGGCTTTTCGCTAGAACGATACAGAGAACTGGGTGGCGTTTTTGTGCTGCGGCGAGTTGAGATTGAATATTTGAGTTCGGCGATCGCAGGTGACAATTTAGAAATCAAAACTTGGCTAGACACCATGAAGGGCACTCGCGCCACACGCCACTATGAGATTCGGAGACAGGGTGAAGAAATGTTGTTAGTAACGGCAAAAGCGCTATGGGTTTGGGTCGATGAAACAATGCGCCCTCGACCGATTCCCAAAGATTTTTTGACTGCATTTGGCATAGTTTCTCCCTAAATCACAGCTTGGATGTTGCGGAGTCACAAGTTTTGCTAATTTCTCTATCAGATTGGGCAAGATTGGAGAACTTTACGATCGACCTTCTCCGTGAATTGCACGTTTGCCCCTGTATCTAGTCAAGACCTCCTGCTAGAGAGGAAACTCTGATGCCCTCTACTAATTCGCCCTCTATCCTGCGCAGGAATGATCTGTTTATTTCTTATTCTCGTCGAGATAAGGAATTTGTTCAAATCCTGGATGCTGCCTTTCGCAAACTCAACCGCGATCCGTGGATCGATTGGGAAGACATTCCGGCTGGGGAAGAATGGCGCAAAGCGATCGCGCACGGCATTGAGAATGCAGACACCTTTATTTTTGTGATTACGCCTGATTCGGCTGCTTCTAAAGAATGTATCAAGGAACTCGAACAAGCGATCGCATTAAATAAACGCATTATTCCGATCGTTCGTCGCGAAGCAACAGGCGTACACCCAGTTTTAGCCGAGTTGAATTGGATCTTTTTTAGAGAAAATGATGACTTTAACATTGCATTTCGCAAGCTGATTAAAGCAATTAATACCGATTTAGCGCATGTGCAAGCTCACACTCGGTTACTGCGTCGAGCGATCGAATGGGAACACGGACGCGATGACGGATTTCTCTTGCGCGGAAAAGATTTGAAATCGACTGAAGAATGGTTAGCACAATCAGGAAAGAAAGAGCTGATACCGACAGAGTTACAGCACAAATACATTACCAAAAGTCGTGAAGTTGAGGCGGCCGATCAGCGACTTGCAGACGTAGGCCGTAGAGCAAAACAGATCGTTCGGTTGAGCGCGATTCTCTCTTTGGCGAGTTTGATCAGTGCAACCGTTGCGATCGTATTCGCAGTTCATCAAGCCAATCAAACGATCGACGAACGCAATCAACAAATCCAACAACTCAACACCAATATTGAAGCTAGAAAGAGCCAGATCGAGGGGCTAAATCTACAGCAGCGAAGACTCAATCAAGACAAAACCGTTTTGATCAAACAACTTAAGAAGTTTGGCTTTACTGATAAAGGAGTCGAAGATCTGTTGGCCAGTTCTCCCGCAGAACAAGATTATCGAGTCGAGCAGATCAAAAAGGCTAACGACAGCTATCGTCAAACTATTGAAAAACTTGCGGCTCAAACGGATGGAAGCTCGATCGCCGAGACAACGCCCTCATCTGAAACGATCGCTCCTGTACCCTCTCCGATGCCTTCTACAACCCCTGCTGCGCCTGACCAAACTCAAATCATGGTGCAGAAATCTCAGCCAATTACAGTTGAATACTATCCCAAAGATGTTGACCCAGAAGCACTACAAGCAACGCTAACCAAACTGGGATTTAACCTGGAGATTAAAAAACCAGAAGTGACTGACATTCCAATTAACATTCTTTTCTATGGCAAAAATGTTAGTGAAGATAATGTCAAACTGGTGGCCTATACCTTGATTCGGGCAGGGGTGCAAATTAAAGCGATTCAGCCTTTTACAAGACTGGCCGACGAGAAAGCGATGGTTATTCAAGTGGGTGCGCTGTCAGGACTAGAAGATAAGCCAGCCTTGGAGGTAGAAGAGATCCGATCGCAGTCCCTTCCTTTACCGCGTTAGAGAAGACGCAGACTTTAATGAATTCTACATCTTCTCTGTTGGCTATATTCTGTTGGCTATGATCCGAATTCGATGAGATTTATCGCTTCGTTATCAGCCCTTCTGCCCCCCAACCCCCCAATTTTGGGACTTTTAGATCAGATTCCCGGTTCAAAGTCCCCCAGCATTGAGGGATTCAGGGGGCTACCCGGATTAATCACCGTATCGAACAATTTCATCGAATTCACGTCATACCCAATCAATTTGTTAATGCTATAGATCCTTCGCCCCCTAAATCCCCCATTCTGGGGGACTTTGAGAATCCGATACTTCCGCAAAGCTGACGGTGTACAATCACATACGCCTCTGAAGTTATTACGCCTAATACCAAATCAACCAACAAACGATACTCATAAAAATCAGTTAATTAACCGATTTCCATCTCTCAGATTTGAAAAAAACCTATCAGGAAAGCCGTTTCAAAGTCCCCCAAAATGGGGGATTTAGGGGGCGAGGATCTGTATCAGTAACTAGTGAATTTGGTATAACTTTAGATGGAAGTCCTCGGAGTCTGATTTCCTAGATCAGATTTCGGGGCGCTTGATCCACCTGCGGAATATCTTACACAAATTTTTGGTTTTTTGGAATCCTAATTTTTTGAGAAGGAGCGATCGCGGTTAGTGCAGAGTGAGCGATCGTTTTTTGACTGTCGATTTTGAACAAACAAAGCTCTTTAGTTATAAGAAATACTGAAGATTTTGCAACCCCTGATTTGCACCGAAGTATCATTTACGTAGTTCGGCTTAGATTCCTCAAGGAAGCTCTAGGTGCAGGCTATCGGAATAACTCGCAGGTTTTGGGAATCAACCTCAAGGCAAGTGTTCATTTATTAGGTCATTAGACTGCTCAACTTACTGTAGAAGCGCAGTTATAAGATTGTTGAAGCATAGTTGCCTTATCCATTAAAAATTATCCTCAAGGGTACTACGAGAGGCTAAATCTAAGACACATACTGGAAGTAAATTTACCCATCAGCAATGAGAACGCTCGGAATTTTGTCTGTCGTTTTGTCTGTCTATGATCATTTGCTTGCAAGCACTTACACTGTTGATCTTTTAGTTGGGGATCTACCTATCAAAAATTAATTGTTGAATTACCAAACGTGGAGGAAACCATGAACCATAAAAAAGAATGTAATTCGGCTGGTTTAGATATGACAGAAACTAAACTTGAATCAAGAGCGATTGGAAAGAATTCAAAATTTTATGAGAAGACTCGTTGGCTCGTTTTTTTCTCAACCACTGCTTGCGCTATAAGCTTCTTGCTGCCCATCTCTGCGATCGCAGCACCTGTCATGACACGCTTCAAACCTAACGAACACGGCTTCAAATTCACAAACCGTTTCAAAAACATTTTCATTAGCGAACTCAATTGGACAACAAGTGGGCTATGCGGTGGAATGGCCTATTCTGCACTTGACTATTTCAATGCTCGAAGCCAAATTCCGCAGCAAGACTTCATGCCTGCTGAAGGGACAACCCTGCAAAGCTATCTCTACAATCGTCAGGTCAACTCGATCGAGCGCAATATTGATAAGTGGGCAGAATATGGGTTCAATCCCGGTGGGGCACGTAATCGCGAGTTCTTCAACTGGGGGCTTCAGTTTGGGGGAGGACGATTGGGAGAGCTGCGCCAGCGTCTTGACCGAGGACAGCCTGTACCCCTAGGTCTGCAATCCTGCGGTAGCGATTGTGGATGCCCAAAAGGTTGTCCTGGCAGCCACCAGGTACTTGCGATCGGGTACGATTTGGGTGACTACACAGGCAATCTTAATGCTAATGCTGAAGATGTTTCGATTTTTGTGTATGACCCCAATTTCCCGAACCGAATCTTAACACTCAAACCCAACGTGGCAGGTGCCATGTACACTTACGCAGAAGAACCCAACAAACGCTGGCGTGCCTACTTTGTCGATACCAAATACTCGCGTGCTACGCCACCAACCGTTACAGACCGACCAAATGAGTTAGTCGTCCAGTTTGATACGGGAAGTGACGATTTGCGCGGTGGCAATGATAATGTCCATCTCTCACTGATTTTACGCACAGGTACTTCCATCCGGTTTGATAATATCAACGATCGCAAACGCTGGATTGACAACTCAAGTCAGTCTGTATCACGAACTCTACCCGCAACCCTCCAACCTGAAGATATTCTCGGTGTTAGGTTGGAAACAACCTTTAGCGGTGGAATTGGTGGCGACAACTGGAATCTTGATGGTTTGCAGGTGAGAGTGCGACTAGGGGGCAAGGATCGGACGCTACTCACTCAAAAGGGAACACCGCTTTTCCGATTTACTGGCGATCGGCGTGTTCGCGAGTTTCGCTTCTGAGGGTTGCATTGTAAGATCCTGATTAGCTTGCATCTACCTCGCAGGTCTAAAAACTGTTGCACCGTATTGTTTAAATGGACTAATACCAACCATTAAAAGAAATCTGTTTAAGGTGGAGAGTGACTACTGATGCCTAAGACATCTTCAGAAGATCAAGAGAATCAGTCTAAGAAGAATAAACTTGACCCAACTATCTTTGTGGCGATCGTCACTTTGATTGGAACAGTGATGACTGCTGTATTTGCCAGCCCTGTGCTAATCGCATGGATTCAGAGAACACCTGATGCAAAGATCGCCTCTCCTCAACCAACATCTGAGCCGAGTGTTACCCCTAATCCTGAGAAGCCAACCAGTAAACCATCGTCTTCACCGGATGTGATTGCAACAAACACACCAGCGCCAAAATATACCCAAACAGTCTGTATTACATCGTTAGACAATCCTCAAGCACCAGTTGCAGTCGATGCAAATTCTCTCAGCTTTAGTGGAGGTTCTCGGTTACCTTTAGTGAGTGGTCAATTGATTCCTTTTACTAACATGAAGCAATTTCAGGTAACAGAAGTAACCACAAGTCCGCCGCCCGTCATTAGCGTGACTTCTATAAAAGTTGTGATCACATTATTTGATGGCACGATCGTATCGGATGCTCTAAACGGTAATGGGTATTTGAATGGCAAAACAAAATTCGGTGGGTTTATTAAAGCTCTCGACAAAATCAAGAAGGTTGAGTTCAAAGAACAGGCTGCTTGTTAGTAAACAATAAAGTATATATGCTCTGTGTGCAGGTTAGACGTAATCTACAGATTGTATTTTAGTTTGTAGAATGCTCTAGCGACTCCATAAACCTGGTTCGATCGCTTGCAAAAACACATCTCCAAAACACACTACTCTGCACAAACAATCCAAACCACACAATTAGAAGTGCTGTCAGATCAATGTTCAACTTGTCAAAGACAGCAAGACAATCACCAAAGCCACAATAGATGCTAAAAATAACGTGAATTCGATGGAATCTTTCGCTGCGGTTATAGATCCAGGCAGCCCCCTAAATCCCCCAAAATTGGGGGACTTTGAACGAGAAATTTTGCCCGAAAGTCCCCCAATTTTGGGGGGTTGGGGGGCAGAAGCGTTGAGTAACGAAGCGGAAAACCTTTGTCGAATTCACGTTAAAAATAAAGTCGATCAAATTCATATTAAAAGTTCATATTAAAAGTTCATATTAAAAACAACTCCCCCCATGCACAATGACCCTTGAGAGGAGTTGTTCATTAGACAGTGCTAATCAGAGCTATGAACTTACGGAGCCGGAACCGCAACCCGATTATCAGGAACAATCTGCGTCTGATACGAAAACACCTCGCGACTACGCGGATTGACCGTTACCTTGAGCCACTGCACGTCGTTGTTGCCAGTTGCCGCACTATTGCCAAAGGTTTCAACACGAGTGAAATTCTCTAACCGTCTGCCTTGAGCATCCAAGAATGGTCTATCAATGCGGTAATAGTGCGAGTCACCATGCACGTAGGCGATTGGCTTACGAAAAGCAACCACCTCGGCGCGCAATGCTAATAAAAATTCTTGGAAGCCATCGGGCTGTCCGTCCGTCTGGGCAAGGGTTCTTGGGTCACGCAAAGCCGCTCTGGTTCCGTCGCTGAGATCCCACCCCGGATTGGCTTGAGAAATCAACATCACCGCCACCGAGTTACGTGCCTTTGCCACTCTAAAGGTCTCTTTCAGCCAGGCGATATTAGCTGCATTTCGGGCTGCATACTCCTGTGGGTCAGGCGCAGTGTCGCACAGGTTGTTACACGAACCCTGAATGTTGAGTGTTGCATAAGTCACTCTACCAACTTCCCAACGGCGGTTTTCGACACAGGGCACGGCACCCTTTACACCGAGACATAGAGGCCCTTTTTGAACTGCCTGAGCCAGTTTACGCTGACCAAGAGAAAACCTTGTGCTAAAGAATAGTTCTCTTTGACGATCGAGACGTTCGCGCGAGTTAAATGCACCATTTGAGGGGCGATCGCAGTCAGTCCAATCGTTGTCGCCTGGTGTGAAGATCGCGGGAGCTTTCAAATCGTTGAAGTAGCGAAGCGACTGGATAAAGAGAGCATCGTCGCAGGTAGTTGGCGTGACCGAGTTGGGCGTGGAGTTGCCTGCTTTCAGGTCGCCGTTGTGGGCTGTGAAGGCTAGTTTTTGCGCGTTCATGTCAGCAATCAGGTTGGGTACGCCTGTCTGCGCCTGCACGTCTGAGTAGGGTAAATCGCCCCAAAGTCCGATCGCGTATGATTCATTTCCGCCTTTGTTCTCTTTTTGGTTAGCCGATGCAAAACCGATCGTAGAACTTGTTAGAAATGGTACAGCCAGCGCCAGTACACACACTTTACGTAGCAAACGCACCGTGGTGATGCGTTGAAACACTAAGTAGCCAAGCTTTGTCATCATCGATATCCCTAATTATTCTCTAAATCCGTGAGCGTCATTTTAGACAGGTAGCCCCGACCCGTTGCACTCTAGGTAGAAAATTAGATTACCGGATTGTTCAGGATAGATGGGTTACGACTGGGTTATGGACGGGTTACGAGTTCACTTTTTTATCAGTACTTTACAGATACTTCACAGATACTTCACAGATAGTTTACAACTCCTTCACAGACCATCTCCAGGTTTCTGGTTCCTCTCGGCTACTTGTTCTCAATTCTTTGAATATTTTGAATATAGAGATTGTGTCGTTGGTAATGATTAGTTGGCGACGAGTTCTTTGAGCGTTGTTTCGACCGATCGTGGGTTCCATCCGAGTTCTTTTCTGGCTTTGGCACCTGTGACACGGACACAGCGATCGTAGACATAGTGCACTCGCTCACGGTCGATCGGGGGTTGCCAGGAGAGCGATCGTCCGATTCCATCTAACACGGTTCCGACGACGCGCACGATCGATTCGGGCACTTCATATGGGGGAGAAATTCCGGTTTCTTGGCTAAAAACTTGGAACATGTCGCGAGTGGATAAATCGCCCGCTGACGCAATATAGTAGTCGCCCGGTTTGCCCTTTTCGGCTGCGAGGATCATCAACTCTGCCAGATCATCAACGTGAACTACACCCGTAATGCGATCGCCGCCTGCCCAAACTTTTAAGCGCCCCTTGAGAAAGGAATTGAGGACGGGCATAAAGTGAGGATCGTCGAGTCCAAAGATTCCAGAGGGCATGACGCTGACGATCGGAAAGCCTTGAGCAGCGGCTTGATCAACGAGTTGTTGTGCTTCATATTTGGTACGATCGTAGGCTGAAGAAAAGTTTTTTTGAACTCGTTGAAAGGTCTCATCGATGACTTTGCCTTGAGTGTCACCAAAAATGCCGATCGTGCTGCAATAAACCATCTTTGAAATGTTGGAAGATTGAGCAACTTGGAGGAGCGATCGGGTGCCTTCAACGTTGACTTGTTCCATTCGGGCCGCATCGACTAAACCCAATTCAACATAGGCTGCCGTGTGGAAGATCGCATCGACTTTTTGAATGGCTTGTTGGAGAATGGAGCGATCGGTAATATCGCCATAGATCAACTCAACCTTTGTACCTGCCAATCGGGATAGATCACTTGATTTTCTTGCCAATCCAATGACAGAATCTCCTCGTTTTTCTAGCGCTTTGACGAGATGAGACCCTGTGAAACCGTTTGCCCCTGTTACAAATGCTTTCATCTGAAATAGTCCTCTGTTTTGTATCAGGTTAAACTAAGCTTTTTTCATACATTCGGTAGGTTTTGTAGATCTTTCCACCAGACGCTTCGATCAGTTTACGTGAGGGAGAATTGTCTTCATAGACCCAGGAAAGTTCTGCTCGTTTGTAGGGTTTTCCTTTTTTAATTCCGCCCGTCATTCCTAAATAAATTAGCCCTAACGGAACCATTTTTCGCCTAAATTCTGGAAGCGAACAGATGGCGATTACTCTTCCTTGATCGATCTGTCTACGGTGCCAGAGAAACTTGAGGATTCCTAACCAATTCAATTTACCATTGACGTGTTTGAGCGCAATATTATAGTCAGGCAATCCCATCCAAAAGCCGATCATTTCACCATTGTATTCGGCGATCGGAAACACGTCTGGATCGACTAAACTTTGCAGCGATTTTGCTTCTTCTAAAAATTCTTCCTGAGTGCGCGGGGTCGAACTCCAGTTATTAGAAAAGGCTTTGGTAAACAACTGATAGAGGCTAATTGCATCTTTCTCAAATCCTTCTTTTGTATTCAAAGGACGAAACTTAACGCCTGATTTGCAAGCAATTTGATAGCCTTTTTCAAACTCTGGAGGCAACGGTTTATCTAACCGAAAATCATAAGCGTAGGCATCTTTTGCTTTGTGCCAATGATCTTGCTCTAAAAATTGCGGGTAGTAAGCGGGATTGTAGGGCATCATCACCATCGGCGGCGAGTCAAATCCATCAACCAAGAATAGACAATTGTTGTGAGTTGAAAGGTCGATCGGGCCTCTCACTCTCGTCATTCCCTGTTCTTTTAGCCATTCACCCGCCGCATTCAACAGAGCTTGTGCCACTTCAAACTCTTCAACACATTCAAAGAAACCAAAGATGCCGATCGCCATGCCTTCCCTTTCAACCAAGCGATCGTTAACGGCTGCAACAATTCGCCCGATCGCTTTCTGATTTCTAACGGCGATAAATTGCTGAAGTCTGCCGTATTGAAGAAAGGGATTGTCTGCCGCAAACTTTTTGGCTACATCACTTCGCAGCGGAGCCACCCAATTGCGATCGTTGGCATAAACGATATCAGGCACTCTCAAAAATAGGGCTTGTTCTGCTGAATTCGTGACAGGAATAATTTGAAAAGTAGGAGATGATGCAGCGTCTATAGAATTTATATTGACAGAGGGTTTCATGAGTATATAACCTCCTCTAGAGTTGTTGCTGAAGAATATACCAGGCTTTTAGCAGGCGACTGAGCGAATTCGCAAATTTATAAAACAAGCGATCGCCCCCTCGTTTAGAAGCGATCGCCTGTTCACCCATTAAACACCCAATCTGAAATTGTCTAAGCGCTAATCGTGGGTTGGTAAACCAGATCGCGACTCTTGACCATACCCGTCACCAAGCGATCCATCTCTTCTTTGGTGTGCAGGGCGTTGACGGTGATCCGAATACGAGGCTTGGCGATAAACCAGATCGGAGACACCCAGATGCCAAAGTCCATCAACTCCCTAGCATATTCTTTGGGGTTGAGTTCGGGGGGCAACAACACAGGCACGACGTTGGTTTCGCCGATCGCCACAAAATCATTGGCCGCAAGGTGCGATCGCAGATATTTCGTGTTTTCCTGCAAGCGCTCTACCCGTTCTGGCTGATTGGCGACGAGACGAATGCTCTCTAAAGCGGCGGCCGCGGTCGGGGCAGGAAGCGAAATCGTGCCGATCGAAGTCGGGGACACATTCAACAGCGGAATCAGTTCCGGTACATGAGAACTAATCGCCGCCCCCGCTGATGCCGCAAACTTGGAAAACGTCGTCATGATCAACGGATTGACACCACGCGCGATCGCATCTTGAGGCTTGAGACCAAAGTATTCGTAAATGCCTCGACCTGTGGCTCCGATCGCTCCACTCGCGTGAGCCTCATCCATGAGCAGGGTGCTATCTGGATAATTCTCCAACACGTCTAACATCTGAGGCAGAGGCGCAATGTCACCATCCATTGAGAAGACCGCATCCGAAACCACCATGATGCGATCGTCCGGTTGAGCATAGCGTTTTAGCTTTCGAGCCAGATCCTCTACATCACAGTGACGATACGCCCGCACCCGCACCCTTGCACTATGCCCAAACATTTTTCCAGAACGAGTGCCCGCATTCGCCAGAGCCGTCACGATACAGCCGTGGTTCAACACATCCGTCAAGATCAGCGTTTCGCGGTTGTTTTGAAAGCCAGGAACCGGAATCGCCAGATGACAAAAGGCATCCATCAGCGCCTGCATCGCCATCCAAGCGTTGAGAAATAGCTGCGTATTCGGCAAATGCTTGAAGGCAGAAATTTCGTTTTCTAGCTGACGGTGGAGATCGATTCGACCGCTCAGTACCGATGTAGAACTATTGGACGTTCCGTACTGCAAAATGGCATCGATCGCCGCCTGTTTGACCGATTCTTCCTGGGTTAGCCCCAAAACGTCATTGGTACAAAAGGTGAGAACGGTACGGCGTTTGCCCGTTTCAGCCTCTTCAATTTCAACAAAGTTTCCTTGGCGTTTATGGCAGATGTACTCGTCGGGGTCTAATCCGCTTTCGTACCAGCGCCGCACATACTCCTTGACAACTTGCACAGTTAGCTCCTCTCACCTTTCTAGATCGCGATTCCTCTGAAAAAATCCACCTGAGCAACCCCTTGCGGGTAACTCGAAGCGACCCCTTGCGGGTAACTCGAAGAGATCGCTTTGACTCAACAGTATATTTGCCTGCGAAAGATTTCGCTTATCAATCAGATACAAAGCTGGATATTAGAAACATGCATTTGATCGTCAATTGTCTGAATACAGCTTATCAGTAAGCACTCGAAGTCAGGAGGTACAAACTAATGATTCACAAAAAAAGACCGCCTGAGCCTCATAGCCAGCCGTGAATGACTGGGGGTACGACTACTCACAATAGGACGGTCTCGAACAGGATTTAGTTGCAATGAGCGATCGGAAGGAATGGACAAAATGCAAGTTTCTCAAATGCAAGTTTCTCATCAGCAGTGAATCAGAGACGGTTAGACAACAACGCTCAGGGGAGCGATCGTCTAAAAATGGGCCGTCCGCATGTCTCCTAAATTTACGTTGGTTCGATGAAGTTCTTTCGCTGCGTTGTTGAGATCTTCTGCCCCCCAAGCTGCCAATTTTGGGGGACTTTTAGACAAGATTTCTGGATCATCGCTGATAACCGCAGTGAAAGATTCGATCGAATTTACGTTAAATTTCTGCGACCGCCCGTTCGATCAAGCGTCGCGCCAGGGTTTGCGTTCCGGTGTGGGTGTAGTATTTGACCGCCACATCTAGAAATGCGCCCACGTAGTCCAGTTTGTCGGCGGAGATATCGACGTACTTTTTGACGTTGCTCAACAGACTTTCTTGGGTCAGATTGCGAGATCCGACAAAATCGCCCATCCAGCCCTTTACCGAGTCAAAACTTTGGGTAATGAATCCCAACTGACCCGCAGGATTGCCACCGGGAATCAGCGGACTGACGCTTTTAAAGGTCTGGTTTTTTTGCAGCTCATCCGGGCTGGTTTGAGAAATTGTAGACAGCCCCATGTTGATAAAGTCTGCGCCCAGCGGAATGATGCCGTCAAAGCAGACCAGGGCGGTCATTCGCATCAGAGACTCGCCGCTATAGTCGCCCAACGCCCCCAAAAAGTCGCCAATGCTATCACCCGGAATGCCGTTAATCTGGCAAAAAGCCACCAGTTCGACGACCAATTTGATCGTCAGGTCGAGACTCTGGACTTTTTCTGGCTTGGGGGTCAAGTTGCCCAAAAATCCTAAAAATGAGATGTCTTGACCAATTTTGTTGGCCATGGCTGCCGCGCCCAAAGCTCCTGCTGCATTGTCTACGGTCTGATAGAGCCACATCGCCCGCTGATAGCCCTGAGATTCGTCATTGTAAAGGTAGACGGCTCGATCGCCGATCGCCTGGATCATGGCATCATCGCTTTCACCCGTCACCGCGCGAATCGTATTGGTAAAGCCTGTCAAATTTTGCCACTGACCTGGAATCACAAAATCCAGCGAGTTGAGCGCTGTCACCGTGGTGCCGCCTTTGGGCAATTCGTCCACCAGTTCAAAAATGGGTTTGCTCATGAATGCTCCTAGCTAATAACGGTTTTTAGGTCTTTTCAAGGGTTTCTAGCTGAGTTTTTCTAACCCTTTGAGGTTAAATTTTTGTAGCCAAGCTTCGCGATCGGCTGGGGTAAATGACGGATCGCGGGACTGAACTTTGACCTGATATTTGCCTACAAGCACGCTAGTAGTTTGGTTGCCCAGAGTGACCATTGGGTAGCCGCCGATTTTTTCGGTACTCTTGGTGTACTTTTGTGCCGCTCCAGCAATACCCGTCGTATCGTTGATCGAGAGCATCGCTACATTTTTGCCACCTTTATTGAGTTTTGCTGAAGCAAACCCTTTTTTCTCTTGAGAGAAAGTACGACTGTAGCCCGCACTGGCAGCCGGGAAAAATTTATTAAATTCACTGCCCTGAGTCGCATCTTTCGCAACCGCAGTCACGCCTTTTTGAGTGCTTTCTTGTTGAGCTTGAGAAAATTGAGAGGGCGCTTTTGGCTGGCAGCCCGTCACCAACAGAACGACAGAGAGCAAGAGGGCAACCCCGACTCTGCGCCAGTGTTGAACAGTCATTTGGTTAGTTCTCATAAGATGTGATGAGAGGGAACGTTTGCAGGAGATGGACAGCATTTCCATCGGGTACTTTTGTAATTTAATGCGATCGCACTCCGATTGGGCGACTGTTGAGACTACATTTTGCAACAAACAAAGATTATCGGCTCACAACTTTGGGCTGGGGCGTTTCGGCTGGGCGCGACAAAGCGTGCTGTTTAAAGGCTTCGTATTGTCGCACCATCAGTCTTTGTACGGCGATAATTGCTGGATTAACTTCGACATAGCGGCGTTGAGGATCTTTGAGATAGTTTTCTTGTTCGCTCTCGATCATCTCAATGTCCTGTCTCAAAAACGGCATAAACAGCAGATTTGAGATAATGGGCTGCAAAATGGGGCGCAGCAAGTTGACCAGACGTTTGGGCAGGCGCACTTTGAGAAACATATAGGTAAACGATCGACTTTCTTGGGGTGCGATCGGCAGCCTCATCAAATACAGCGACGAAATGCCTTGCAAATCATTCACATAGTTGGGGTAGCGATAATCGACCGAAATAATTTGTGTGGTGACGCGATCGCTGACTTCTCCTAGCCCCAACAGCTTTGACAATACGCCTCGATAAGACACCTGATAGTCAGCCTTAACAAAATTTTCGGTCTCTTGCAGCTTGAGCAAAATTGGGTCAAACCAGCCTTGTAGATTTTTGTGTAGATAGCCGTGAAACACATCCATCGTGTTCTCATTGCAGATGGTGAAATGTGCTTTAAAGTGTCCGTTTATCGGAATCATCAGCCAGTCAGGGTCGTCATATTGAGGAATGTCGAGCAAAGGAGTCGTGTCTGCGAGCGCGCGATCGCCCGGAAAGATCCAGATCAGCCCATATTTCTCCTGTACGGCGAAGGGACGAAGTTGAGCGCAGGGGAGTTTTTGCCCAGACTTCCAGTAGGGAATATTTACACAGTTGCCTTCACCATTAAATTCCCAACCGTGGTAGGCGCAAGCGATCGCGTCTCCTTTGACCTGTCCCTTATCCATCGCTACGCCCTTGTGAGGACAGACATTTTCAACCGCCTGTACCTGATTTTGACTGTCGCGAAAGAGGGCGATCGACTGTTGCCAAACCGTTACTGATAGAATCTTTTTGGGCTGCAAGTCGGTTGCCCAGGCCACTGCGTACCAATGATTGCCATTAATGCCAATTTCCCGCACCTGATTGCGAACTGCCTGACCTTTGAGAGTCGTTGCCAGTTCCATATGTTCACTCCTTGTGGGATGGATTGTGAGTATTATCAGCGATCGGGCGAGGGATGAGGAGGAGGGAGGAGGGAGGAGGGAGGAGAATGGCTCTTCACTCTTGAAGCGGTGCAGTAAGATCGAGTCAGAATGACTTCACACTATCTTTACCTGTAAGCAATGAACTCCGATACTGTCACTCAGCTATTGCAAAAAGGGTTTCACGTCACGATCGGGGCAACCGCCTCCCTGGTCGAATCGCTGCAAGACCCTCAAAAGCGTGAGCAAAATTTTTCAAGGTTAAGGTCAGAGTTTAGTGAGTTAACAACACCATCTCTGGTCGAGTCGCTGCAAGACCCTAACAGGCGTGAACAAAATCTCATAAGGTTGAGGTTAGAGCTTGATGAGTTGACGCAAGAGTGGGCCCAAAAAGGCGAAGTCACAGAACGTGAAGCGCGGGCCTTTGTCGATACGATGCTGGCCCAGCGAAATCAGGGAACCTCGTCAACGACGACCGTTACGACGACTGCGACACCCGTTTCGACCATTTCACCAGAAGTACAGTTAGAACTCCAGGCGTTGACGGCTCAGTTGGGAGCGATTCGGGCCGAGTTAGAGCGGTTGCGGAGTGAGGAAGAGATGAGGGATGAGGGATGAGGGATGAGGGATGAGGGATGAGGGATGAGGGATGAGGGATGAAAAAAGAGATGAAGAAATTGTGGCAATTGGGGTTGATTTTGGAAGTAGCTGATCGATTCAACGAGTCAGCCTTCTAATCGACCAAAAAAGCAAAAGATCAACATCAAGTCAAGAGAAAACGAGGCTAATTCTTCTTTCATCCCTCTTCCCTCCTTTTATCCCTCACTTCAAAGCGCCCACAAAATCAGCCCTAGTGCAAAGGGGTTGCTCAAATTGGGGTGTTTGGGCAAGATTCGCAATGACAAGCCTTGAAGACCACTGGCAGAATAGGCGATCGTGCCTGTATAGAGGCTGTGGCCCTGGGTATCGGATTCTTGCCACTCCATCACAACCGGAACGCCATTTACGATTTCACCATCGGCGTTGAGTGTGCCTTGATAAAGCTCAACCTGTACGTCGCTGGGAGATAGAGAAGCTAGATTTAGACGGGCTTTGACGGCGATCGCTTGATTGACTTTGACATCGGCTGGCTCAGAAATGTCTACGGCTTCGATTTTGATGTCGTACCAGTGTTCAAACAGTTTGGCTTTCCAGGCGGCGAGATCTTTGGCGGGGGCAAACTGATCGGCGGTGAGATTGGCGTAGCGATCGCTGGCCGGAAAATAGCCGCGGGTGGCATATTCACTCACCATGCGCGCTGTGTTGAAGTGAGGGCAGTTTAAGCGAATGGTGTCCTTCATTTTGGCGACCCATTTGCGGGGCAAGCCGTCTTCGTCGCGATCGTAAAACAACGGGACGACTTCTTTCTCTAGCAAATCATAGAGGGCGTTGGCTTCTACGGTGTCTTGAAAGTTGATATCGTCGTAGTCTTCGCCATGCCCGATCGCCCATCCGGTTTTTACGTAATCGGCTTCATCCCACCAGCCGTCGAGAACGCTGAGATTGGGCAATCCATTCATTGAGGCTTTCATGCCGCTGGTGCCAGAGGCTTCTCTCGGACGACGCGGTGTATTTAACCAAACGTCACAGCCCGCAACCATTAACCGCGCCACATAAATATCATAATCGGGAACAAACACAACATTGTGAACGCCACTGGTGCGAGTGTAGTGAATGAGATCGCGAATCAATTCTTTACCCGGAATATCTTTGGGATGGGCCTTCCCTGCGATCACAAACTGCACTTTATGACGATGGTTACCAGAGAGGATTTTGTGAATGCGATCGAGATCCCGCAAAAACAACGTAGCCCGCTTATAAGTCGCAAATCGTCGCGCAAATCCGATCGTCAACACCGACGGATCAAGCACTTCTTGCGCCTGTGCGATTTCAGTTGGAGAAGACCCCCGATCGCGCAGACTTTTCTCTAATCGATCGCGAATAAACAGCACCATCTCCGATCGACAGCGTTCATGATTGCGCCAGAGTTCTTCATCGGGAATAGATTTGACGCGATCCCAGATGGGGGAATAACTGGGGGCATCTGACCAACCGAGACCGAGGTAGCGATCGTACAGTTCTTGAGTGGGTTTTGCGACACAGCTTCGCGCATGAACGCCATTCGTAATTGACGTAATCGGCACTTCTTCTAAGGGCACTTGAGTCCACAGGTTTTTGAACATTTGCCGTGAGACTTGACCATGTAGTTTGCTCACCCCATTGATAAAGCCAGCCATCTTAATCGCCAAAATCGCCATGCTAAAAGGGGATTCCAAGTTCCCAGTTTTCTCGCGTCCTAGTGCCAAAAATTCTTCTCGATGTAAGCCAAAAATCGAGGCGTAGCGGCCGACTGAATGCATCAATTTGTCGGGTGGAAATAGGTCAATCCCGGCGGGGACGGGCGTGTGTGTCGTGAAGATCTGTGTGGCTTGGGCGACCTGTTGAGCTTGAGCAAACGTCAATCCGTCTTCTTGCATCATCAGGCGAATCCGTTCGAGTGACAGAAACGCGGAGTGACCTTCATTCAGGTGGTAGACAGTGGGATTCAACCCCAACGCTTTGAGCATCTGCACACCGCCAATTCCCAACATGATCTCTTGATCGATCCGCATGTCAAGGTCGCCGCCATAGAGTTGATCAGTGATGTCGTGATCGTATTCTTTGTTGGGTTCAATGTTGGTGTCGAGCAGATAAAGCGGAACGGTGCCTATTTGGACGCGCCAGATGCGGGCGTAGACAGTGCGATCGGGGTACTCGACTCCAATTCTCAATTCTGCTCCGGTTTTATCGCGCTCCAAATGCAACGGCATGTTGTAAAAGTCGTTGATCGGATAGCGTTCTTGTTGCCAACCGTCAGCGTTTAAATATTGGGCAAAGTAGCCTTTTTGGTAGAGCAATCCCACACCGACCAGCGGCAAGCCCAAATCACTCGCAGACTTGAGGTGATCACCCGCCAATACGCCCAAACCGCCAGAGTAGATGGGCAGACAATCGACTAGACCAAACTCAGCAGAGAAGTAGGCGTAGCATTCAGTGTGCGGTGTGAGGTGTGAGGTGTGAGGAGGGGTTTCGGTGGAGGTGCGGGTTTTGCGATACCAGGTGCGGTCTTGGAGGTAGTCGTCGAGTTGGCGATCGACTCGTTCCATTTGGGCAATAAATCCGTCGTCTTCAGCGACTTCTTGCAGGCGCTTTTGGCTGATTGTGCCCAACATGAGAACGGGGTTGTGGCGGGTTGATTCCCACAGGTCAAAATCGAGGCGACGAAATAAATCTTTAGTTTCTACATTCCAGTCCCATTGCAGGTTGTAGGCGATTTTGCGAAGCGGTTCGAGTCGAGTCGGGAGTGCAGGCGAAACGTTGAATGTCCGGATCGGTCGCATCACAGAATCCTCCAAAACAGCTAAAGCTATTCTCTCTTGAGTTTGAAGGAACTAGTTATTAATAAAACTTGAACTCGATATAAGTGGCTGCGCTGTTCAGATCTTCTGCCTCCCAAGCTGCCAATTCTGGAGGACTTTAAGACGAAACTTCTAGCTCAAAACTGTTCTATTGACTTACTCGAAATCTCAGGACGATCGCCCCACTCAGCCCTTCAGAAATTAGTCGAAATCGCTTGCACGGGGCAGGTGGGAATACACTGTTCACAAACGATGCAGCGCGATCGCGTAAAGGTCAATCTAAAAGTTTGGGGGTCAAGGGTCAGCGCCTCGGTGGGACACACGCCCGTACACAAGCCACAATCAACACAAGCCACTTCATCGATCACAATTTCTCGACTGGCAAATGACACGCCGATATCCTGCGATCGCATCCAATCCAGGGCGGCATCTAGCTGATCAATATCGCCCGACAACTCAACCACCAGTTTGCCAATCTGATTGGGCGCGACCTGAGCACGAATAATATTGGCCGCTACATTAAAGTCTTTTGCCAATCGATAGGTGACAGGCATTTGTACAGAGCGTTTGGGAAATGTCAGCGTCACTCGTTTTTTCACAATCGGATTTTGGCAGATTTTGGCAGGTCATCTTCTCATTGTAGAGAGCAGATCGAGTGCATTCCTGAACTTCGGAGTTATGGAAATAGCATCTTTGTAAAGGCACGATCGCGATCGCTCAGTAGACTAGAAATACAAGACTACAAACACAGTGACTCTTCACAAGCATATGGCTACGGATTCACCCAACTCGACGACTCCCGCCCAAAATGGGACACAACTCAGAAACCTTTTGATCGTGATGGTGGCGATCGTGCTGACGGTTGCCTTTTCATTGGGGCTAAAAACTCAGACAACTTCAGTTTCACTCGATTCGATGGTTAAGGAGGCGATTCCTTTAGAGGTTGCGCTGAGTAATCATAAGCCGACGCTAATGGAGTTTTACGCTAACTGGTGTACAAGCTGTCAGGCGATGGCTCCAGAAATGAAATCGCTTAAAGATCATTATGGCGATCGTATTAACTTTGTGATGCTCAACGTGGATAACGAAAAGTGGCTTCCCGAAATTTTGCACTATCGAGTCGATGGAATTCCGCATTTTGTTTATATGAAAGCAGGCGGAGAAGGAATTGGACAAGCGATCGGAGAACAGCCCCGCAGCGTCATCGAAGCTAATTTAGTCGCTCTAACTGAAGGAACTGCCCTGCCTTACGCCCAAAGTACCGGACAAACCTCAGCCTTTTCTACTTCAGTCGAGACAAAAGATAGTGCAGCCAATAGTGCAGCCGATCCTCGCAGTCATGGCAGTCAGGTTGTTGGTAAAAGCTAGTCCGATCGAGTTTTTTCGCTGCGGTGCTGAGATCTTTTGCCCTCCAAGCTGCCAACTTTGGGGGACTTTAAGACAGGAGATTCCAGAGTTTTCTAGTGGCTCCTCAGCGTCCCAGCTTATTTGGAATCCCTTCACAGCCACCGGGAATGGTCGATCGCGTCTTTGAGCCGCCCCACGCACAACAGTAATAACGCTGCTCAGGAGACATATCTTCTGCATTGGTAAAGTCTGCATTTTCAACGACTGCACCCGTTTGGGCACCTGTTTTGTAGTTGGGTGGGTCAGTGCGACTGCGCGGAGAGGCGGCTTCGGCGGTTCCATAAAAGAGGCGAGTTCCATTCAGGTCAGCCCCCCTCAAGATGGCACCATAGAGAATGGTTCGCGCCATGTTTGCTTTGACCAGATCACAACAGGTCAGGTTAGCCCGAATCAAATTTGCCTCACTTAAATCTGTCCAGCGCAGGTCAGTCCCCGACAGATTTGCCCCCGCCAACATCACGCCCAAATCAATCACTCTGGTTCCGTAGTTGCGATCTTCGGCATAGCCCCCAGAGCCATCGAGAATTGCCCGTCCCAGTCGTCGATCGCGCTTTAGAGGTGACAGCAGTTTGGCACGAGACAGAAATCGGAGAATCTTGGCTTTTCCAGATCCGTCTACACTGCTCAAAATGGCGGCCGTTCTGCCTTCTGCGATCGCGCGCTCTTGGGGCCAATCTTCGAGCAGTCCTTCTTCGTCTAGTACCAGTTCAGAAATGCCCTGAAAGTAGGTGTCGATCGTTTGCTGCTGCGTGATCGTGTTTTGTTGAATCGTCAGATCTTTAGAAATCACATACTGTCGCCAGGCAATGTAAACCGCCAGAATCGCGATAAAAATCTGCCCCAATGCCCCAAACACTTCGCCCAATGCTCCGATCGCGTCCCAGTTTAGCTGTTTGTACCAGATGAGAAGCGTGTTCTCAAATCCAACCAGTTTCAAAAAGCCAACCACGGCCGCTGTCAGCCCCAACGAAGCGATAAAAATCGCCCCTTCTTGCTCAGAAACCAACTCCGCCAAGATCGGCCGCAATACAGGATAAAGCACCCGTATCGACAAAATCAGGGTGACGATCGCCCCCGCCAACACCAGCCAAAAACTATTGATCCACAGTCCCGCAATCAAAATGACGATCGCCACCAGCAAAATCAGAGAAATTGCAGGGCGAGCGATCGTCAAACTCGATATAGAATTTTGAGCGTTTCCTGATAAGCCAGAGGCAAAAGTTGCGGCCGTTCTTTCTCTAGAAATCTCAGCTTTAGAGGGAATGGCAGCACTGACGGGATAGGGTTGAGCGCCATTTTGTTCTATGCCATTTTGTTCTACGCTTTTTTGAGCATCCTGGGGGGTGGGGTCGATCGTCATGTTGCAAACAGCATTCAAAGCCTATGCCCTATCGTACCTGCTTCCAGAAAGCTGAGTCTTTTTCTCACGGTGGGATTGTTAAATAGAACGGGCTGCCATCAATGAGTGATCGGATTTTCAATAAAACCGTGGACGGGGTACTTGACAAAATCCCATGCAGTATATCTTTGTGACAAATTAATTCCTAAGGCTGACTTCACCAGATACAGCGCGTAGAGGCATAAGAAAATTTGCAACGATCGGGTGACATATTTCATTAGTTTCAAACCGTAGTCCTGTGTCGCACTCTATTCACGCAGCTTTACATTTAAGTGAACCAAAAGCGTCGGGGATGTGTCAGATGCTCTGACTGTTTGCGCCGCAAGTTTATCTAAAAGTCTCCAGAGTTAGGGGACAGAAGCACTCAACCACGAATCTCTTTCAGGAAGGGACGTTAATTTTGGTCGTCTAATTTTGATCGTCAAGAAGCCAATTCAATCAACTGCCCATCTACTTTGGGGTCGATCGCCGCTAAACTCACCCATTTTTAGCCTCAACCCTCAAAACTCTGGAGATAAACCGAATAATTTTAGTGCAAATGGAGAGTTTTAGAGTATTAATAATGCTGTGGCTCTTCTCAGACAGCCTGCTGAACGATGAGCTACTGTCATTTTTGGTTGCATCTCAATGGTATTTGATGTCGTGTGTGTGGGAGTTGAAGTATGAACGCAGGTGATCATTATCAGCCATCGGTTGTAGAACTGGCCCGCTCAGGCAACTTTAGGGCGATCGCTTATTGGCTTAACGTGTTTCTCCTACCTCATAATCTTTATGCACGAGTCGAGGCAGCCCTTCAGCCAGGCTGTTTGCAGATACTCGTAGAGTTTCACCCGTCACCCGAACACGATGCCAAATCGCCGGAATTTCGGGGCAGTCTGGTACGGTTTATCTGCCACCATCTCTGGAAACTCAACTCTGAAGTGATCGAAGGTGTGCAGGTGACGGCTCGATTTGTGGGTCAGCCCCAAACCCTCTGGCAGCAGTCGGTTCGCGTCATGTCTCCGGCTCGTCGCGCCAAACTGGGTCGCAAAGCCTCTCCAAAACCTTCTTTAAATCATTCAGCAAATCATCCGCTGCCTCTGCGATCGCGCGTTCAGCAAGCCACTCGCCAAAAAGTCCAGTTTCGGGCACTGCGATCGCTGCTTTTGACGGGCACGACGGCGGCGGCTTTTATCATGGGCTGCTGGCTGGGGTATAGTGATGCGCCTGCGGAGCAAACCAGTGCGTCTGCGTCTCCGATGGCTTCAATCCGCCCGGATAGCATTCTCACGGCGATGGGCAACGTCCCGGTTGAAAAGCACGAGACGACCGATTCCACTGATCCCACGGCTACCCTGATGTTTGGTGGAGATGTCGCCCTGACGGATGCCTACACAGATCTGGTGGGCAGCGATCCCAAGTGGGCGTTTGCAGGACTCGAAGAATATCGTCAGGCAGATGTGGCGATGGTGAATTTAGAAGCTCCGCTGACAACTGCCACCACGCCTCAACACAACAAAGAATTTAACTTTAAAGCCAGCCCTGAGACGGCGCAAGTCCTAAAAAATGGCGGCATTGATATCGTCAACCTGGCCAACAATCATGTGATGGACTACCAGACGATCGGCTTAGAGGAAACGCTGAAAACGCTCGATCAGGCAGGCATTGACTATGTGGGCGCAGGCCGCAACGTTCAAGAAGCCCGCCGCCCCGAAATCATTGATGTCAAAGGTCAGCGCATTGCATATCTGGGCTACTATGACGGAGACTTTCAGACAGCGGGCGACTCTACCCCTGGCACAAATGAGGGACAGCAAGATCGCATCGCCGCCGACATCAAAGCCATTCGAGATCAGGTCGATTGGGTGGTCGTCAATTATCACTGGGGCGTGGAGTTGGCGAAATATCCCACCGATGCTCAGATGGATCTGGCCCACTTCACGATCGACCAAGGCGCGGATCTGGTGGTGGGTCATCATCCTCACATTCTTCAGGGTGCAGAGATTTATAAGGGTCGCCCGATCGTCTATTCGTTGGGCAACTTTATCTTTGGCGGAAGTTCTCGCAGCGACTACGATACCGCCGTTCTTAAAGTCGGTCTAAAAGACAATCAGATGAAGGTAGAATTTTTGCCTGTCGAGGTGAAAAGCTATCAGCCCAAAGTGGTGAGCGGCGATCGGGGCACTGAGATTTTGCGTCAGATCGAGAATGTGTCTGATATTTTTCAAGAGCCACTCAAGTCGCCTGTAATTTTGGATGCGCGATCGCGTACGGTGATTTCTACGCCCGCCCCATCGACACCCGCTAGTCAATCGCCCGATCCTGCTCCATCTGCCGAACCGCCCAACTCTGAAACGGCTCCCGCGATCGAGGCTCCCGATTCTGAGATGCCGATCGACAGTCCATCTTCCGAACCGCCCAACTCTGAAACGGCTCCCCCCACCGAATCGCCTGCTGACACGCCCCTCCCTCAACCCAGTGACGATCCTTCGGGCGCTCAACCCTGGAAAAACGACTCCTTTATCTCAGATCCCACGCCTAGCCCAACGATCGTGCCGGATACATCCCCCAGTCCCACGGCGACAGAGCCTCCCAGTCCCGATGCAACGCCCCAACAGCAAGGAGACGCTTCGGGGAATCTCAGCCCAAATGGGGTCGCCGTCCCTTCAATTTCTCCGACCGCATCTCCCAAACCAAGCAATAGTTTAGAACCGATGAAAAAGCGCTACGCTCAGGCTCCCTTGCCTAGAGAAGTCGCAGCAGCTATTTCTTCTGAAGAGTAAAGTAGTGAACACCGCGTTCTTTTGCAACTTGCTACGCTATAAGCCAATGATTTATCAGGGATAAAGCCTGTGTTTGCGATCGCCTTTCGACGACAGCAGTATGACACCTATATTCTCACTGACCAGGCTGCCCAGTCTCGGCTAGAGGTGGTTCCCGATCGTGGAGGCATCATCACCAGTTGGCAGGTGCAGGGTCGAGAGTTACTTTACATGGATACCGCCCGGTTTGCAGATCCCAGCCTTTCGGTGCGGGGGGGCATTCCGATTCTGTTTCCGATTTGTGGCAATCTGCCCGACAACACTTACACGCACAACGGACAAGCCTACACGCTCAAACAGCACGGATTTGCACGAGATTTGCCGTGGGAGGTGCTGGATCGCGTCACTCACGATCGCGTCAGCATTAAGTTAGGACTTTCGAGCAGCGATCAGACTCGTGCGGTTTATCCGTTCGATTTTCTATTAGAGTTCACGTACACGCTGCAAGGTGAAACGTTAGCAACTCACCATCGGTTTACTAATCGATCGCATGAATCAATGCCGTTCTCGATCGGGTTTCATCCCTACTTCTTAGTGCCTGATAAAAATCAACTGCGCTTTGAAATTCCAGCGAATGAGGCAAAAGATCACCAAACTCAAGAAGTGCGATCGTTTTCCAATACCTTTGACTTCGATCGCGATGAGATTGATTGGGCGTTTCCTCACCTCAGCAGTCAGGCGGCCAGTGTTAGCGATCTGAGCCGTCACACGCGCATGACGCTGACTTATAGTAACAACCTTGCCACGCTAGTTTTTTGGACGATAAAGGGCAAAGATTTTTATTGTTTGGAACCCTGGAGCGCGGGTCGAAATGCGTTGAATTCGGGCGATCGCTTGTTTTATCTTGAGCCAGGAGCCAGTTTAGAAACCGAGATGAATTTGAGAGTAGATTTTATCTAGCTTTGTATAACTTTTTTGTGAAAGCGGGCGACATGTCTTAAAGTCCCTCAGAATTGGCAGCTTGGAGAAAGTGCTCATCACCGTAGCAAAAAAACTTCATCGAACTAACTTCAGAAGTGCTGTGCTGCTTGAAACGTTAGAATCTTTTTAGTCCCTAGCCTCGGCTCCTAACATGTTTCAGGCAACTCGTCGTCGGCTTGCACTCTGGTACACAATGGTCACGGCAGTGTTGCTGTTAGTGTTTGCCAGTGGGTTTTATTTATATGTTCGCAGTACGTTAATTGAACGAATCGACGACACGCTTAATCATGTAGTAGAAGTGGTGCAGCGATCGCTCGTCATCGAACCGATCAATCTTCATCAAGAAGGCGGCGGCGTGCGCGTCAATGTCGAGTCCAGCTTTCGCGATAACCCAGTTCCGATCGAAGACGATCACATTGAGTTGGAGTGGTTTAGTCCGATGGGGGATGTGCTTTGGTCAACGCTCAAAACGCCGCTGATCGTTCCGCTACACGTCAATAAATATGGTGAAACGGTGAGAATGTCAGACGATCGGCTGCTGCGACAAGTCACCCAACCAATCCAAATTGGACGGCAAACCCTCGGCTTTTTGCGAGTGAGTGAACCCTGGTTTGAGTTTACCAAGCCGACTCGTCAACTGGTCTGGGATCTGATTTTGGGAACGAGTGTGATGGTGGCGATCGTCGCGACCAGTGGCTGGTTTCTTTCAGGTCTGGCAATGCAGCCGATTCGCGAGTCTTACCAGCGATTGAAACAGTTTACAGCAGATGCCTCTCATGAATTGAGGAACCCGATCGCCATCATTCAAACTAACGTTCAGGTTGCACTCGCCGATCCAGACTCAGAACCCGAAACCCAACGCTATCACCTACAGGTCGTCGAACGCTTGACTCGACGCTTAGGACGATTAGTAGACGATCTCTTATTTCTGGCGAGACAAGACAGTGGAATCATTCAGCAAAGATGGGTATCGATTGATTTTAATGATCTGCTCATGGAAGTGGTTGAGGAGCAGGATACGATCGCCACAGAAAAAGAAATCACGCTCTCAATCACTTTGAACTCTGAAGATGAATGGGTTTTGCAAGGCGATCGCGATCAGCTTTCTCGATTATTTACGAACCTGGTGAGCAATGCAATCCAGTACACTTCTGCAAACGGCAAAGTTATTGTTGAGTTACAAAAAATAAAGCGTTTAAGTATTGACTACTTTCAAGTCAAAATTACAGACACCGGAATCGGAATTCCAGAAGAAGCGCTCCCCCATTTGTTCGATCGCTTTTACCGCGTCGATCCGGCTAGAACTAAGGCAACAGGTGGATCAGGACTGGGACTGGCGATCGCTCAAGTAATTGCCGAAAACCACAGCGGACAAATCCAAATCGACAGCCAAGTTAACCAAGGAACCACGGTTACAGTCACGCTGCCACAACACCACCCTGAAGCGGCGATCGGTTAAAGAGATACACCAAAGCTCTTATCCAATCTCCTAGAATTGGTAGCTTGGAGGGCAAAAGCGCGAACACCGAAGCGAAAGAACTGTATCGCACATTCGCTGTATATTGATCTATGCCACAATTGAGGAAAGACCAATTTTACCTACTGATGAGCAAGCTCATGCCTGCCTGCGCGTTTGTCAATTGTTCTCTAGCTACTATCGAGATGTTCAGCTCTTTCGCTTTGATCCCCTTACTGGATATGTGTTCATCTTAGTCAGCGAAGAGCTTCAAATTCTTGTGCCACCTAATGGACTTTGGGAATTTATATCATGACGAAACCGAATTTTGATGAAATGAGTGTTCCTGAGCTTAGAGCCTACGTTTTGAGCCACCGAGATGACTTGGAGGCAATTCGTAAGCTTTTCTTTCATCCATCGCTGAAATATCAAAAAATGCCTCCTCTATACGAAAACGGAAAGCCTAATGAGGAGAATATCCGCTATGCTGAAGAAAACTTTGAACGTTTGTTTGGGAAGAAAGACGGCCATTCTGAAGAAGGTTGAATCCCTAAACTTCAACTAGCTGAGATTCGGCTTCCTCAATGTCTTGCCAGCTAGAGTTTGTTAACCGATCGATACCCCGATCAATAATCACCAATCCCTGCGCCACATTCTCGATCACACTTAACTGACCGCGCAATTCTGCCGCCCCCGCAAAGCCTTTTGCATACCAAGTCATATGTTTTCGAGCTTGTCTGACTCCCCGATCGCCCTTGTATTCCCACAACATTTGGAGATGCTCACGGGCACATTCGAGACGCTCGATCGGGGTGGGTTTGACCTTTTCAACGCCCGTTTTTAGAAAGTGATCAATTTCGCCCACCAAGAAAGGATAGCCCAGCGTCCCCCGCGAACACATCACTCCATCTGCACCCGTCTGCTCCAGACATCGCACCGCCGCCTCAACCGAAAACATATCGCCATTGGCAATCACCGGAATCGAAAGCACTGCTTTGACGCGCCCGATCCACTCCCATTTGGCAGGCCCGTTGTAGCCTTGAGCGCGAGTCCGACCGTGAACGGTGATCATTTTTGCGCCCGCATCTTCCATGCGTTTAGCAAAGTCGAGAATATTGATTTCTTTTTCAGTCCAGCCGATGCGAGTTTTCACCGTCACGGGAATATCAACCGCTTGCACGACCGCCCGAACGATCGCTTCCGCCGTTTCTGGATCGCGCAACAGAGAAGACCCGCCGCCATTTTTGGTAATTTTATTGACCGGGCAGCCCATGTTGATATCAACCGTATCGGCTCCTTCTGCAACGGCCATCTTGGCCGCTTCTGCCAGGAAATCGGGACGACAATCAAAAAGCTGGATGCTGATGGGGCGTTCGTTAGGGTCAACCTCCATAATTTTGGGCAATTCTTTGACGTAGTGCAGCCCTGTTGCGTTGACCATTTCGGTATACATCATCGAATCTGGCGCAAACCGACGCACCAACCGCCGAAACACCAGATCTGTCACGCCCGACAAAGGAGACTGCAAGACACGACTTTTGACCTCAAAGTGACCGATTTTGAGCGGTTCTGCGAGTCTAGCTTTCAGGTGAGGAGAGAGCGAAATCATGGCGTTAGAAACGAATCGATACTTCTTTAGGATAGTTGATCGGCGCGATCGTTCTCCAAGGTTCAGACCCGACACACTTGATGAGTTTCTGCCGATCGTCGCGCCGCTTCTGCCACTCGCAAGGTATATAAACTTTCTTCAGCGCTGACGTATAAAGGCGTATTTTGAATTAAATGATCCAAGACTGCGGTGGTGTCTTTGATGAATAACCCGCGACGGGCACCAACGGCGATCGCTTGACTACCTTCCGCATTAATCAACAGCCCGCCATCGCCATCAAAGACCAGCCCGCCTTTTTCGCCCTGCACTTCCATCTTGCGCTCAGATTGCCAGAGAGCATCGCCCTTGCCATAGAGCACATCTGCAATTAGCCCACTTTTGAACTGCAACTGAGCCGCACAAAGACAAGCACTATAGTAAGAATCGTTGAGTTGCCAATAGCGATTTTGACAATAAACAGTCTCAACTTCTCCAAACGCATGAGTTAGCCGATGCAGCCGAGACAACGCTCCAGATAGTGGGAAGCCAAACAATTCAGTATGATAAGTCCACTTTTGCGGAACGGGATGCTGAGGAGTCACGGTGGCATAGCGAGCATAAATAGGAATGCCGATTTGCAGCAGAGACCCGATCAGCGCTTGATGAACGCCGCCCAGCAGTTCAATATGTTCAACATGTAGTAAGCGGTTTTTGGACTTGGCCAGGGCGATTAATTCTTCAGCTTCTTTGACATCCAATGACAGGGGATATTCAACTACAACATGTTTGCCAGCTTGCAGGGCCGCACGAGCGATCGGGCCATGATCTCGATTGACCCCAGAAATAATGACCAGATCTAGACGAGGATTATCGATTAATTCTTGCCAAATACTAAACGCTTGCGTCTGATGGATATGACCAAACTCCTGAGTCTTTTCTGACCTGTGCCCCGCAACGCCATTGAGCTGTGCCCGTGGGTCTGCGTTGATCGTCTCTGCTCGAAGTTTGGCTGCAAAGCCCGTACCCACCAATCCGACTTGCAAAGGCAGCGTTCCTGAGAAATTTGTCATTGCGATCGATTCATCAACGTCATAGATCAACTTAGTGTAAATCAGGTGACCAAACCAATTGAAGTTCTCTGATACAAAGTGCAAGAGGGTAGCCTAATCACTCCCATTAATTTTTCAATCCCTTAGCTCCTACTTTTGGGCAGTAAAGTAACTCTAGCCACTCCATTACAAAACTTCTCTCATGAGAAAAATTATTGCGGGACTGCACGACTTTCAAACTCACTACTTCGCCGAACACCAGGAATTTTTTGAGAAGCTTTCTCACGAGCAGCACCCCAGAGCGCTCTTTATCACCTGCTGCGATTCGCGCATTGATCCCAATCTGCTCACCAGAACTGACCCAGGGGAGTTATTTATTATTCGCAATATTGGCAATGTGATTCCGCCGTTTGGGGCGACCGATGGGGGAGAAGGAGCGGCGATCGAGTATGCAGTTCAGGCGCTAGGGGTACGGCAAATCATTGTTTGTGGACATTCAGACTGTGGCGCGATGAAGGGCCTGCTGCATCTCAACGACCTTCAGGAAGACATGCCGCTGGTTTACAACTGGCTCAAACATGCCGAAGCCACCCGCCGCTTGATCAAAGAAAATTATCAGGGGTATGAAGGCGACGATCTGTTGGCGGCGACGATCGAAGAAAACGTCCTCACCCAAATTGAGAATCTTCGTACCTATCCCGTCATTCACTCAAAGCTGCACAAAGGCGAAATCAGCATCTATGGCTGGGTTTACAAGATCGAAACGGGCGGCGTTTTTGTCTATAGTATGGAGCGCTGTAGCATCGGTGCAGACCACGAGCCTTTTGAACTGGATGACTCGATCCCCAATCCGCTGAATGGGAGCGCTGTTCATTAATCCTTCTTTATAAATCCTTCTTCAACCGTGGTTAAACGCACTGATCAACCGCTTAACTGAACAATTTCCTCAACAATCGAGAGTGGCATAGAGAGTGGTACTGTAGAAAGGAGGGCTGAGTCCATGCCCAATTTTTCTCGTTTAGTAAACATTTCTGTACTTTTCAAATCGAAACTTAACGCCCCCGCAAAGCTGTGTTAGCCTTAATCTCAAGGTTTATTTTCGGCTGTGTAATTCGTTTTTCGACGTTTCTCCGAATCTAACTCCCTACACTTCCTGATTCTGGAGATACGTTATGTCAATTTACGTCGGCAACCTGTCCTACCAAGTGACGCAGGATGACCTGACCCAAACCTTCGCCGAGTACGGAACTGTCAAGCGGGTGCAGCTACCCACCGATCGGGAAACCGGACGACTCAGAGGGTTCGCTTTTGTAGAAATGGAAAACGAAGCCGAAGAAACAGCCGCGATCGAAGCGCTCGATGGTGCTGAATGGATGGGTCGTGATCTCAAAGTCAACAAAGCAAGACCCCGCGAAGAAAGAGGCACCTCTGGCGGCAACTGGTCGGGTGGCAATCGCTCTTCTCGTTATTAAACAGGCGATTTAGGTCGCTCTAAAGTTTTGAGGGTAGGCAAGCTGTCTGCCCTTTTTTAATGCTCAGGTAATGTTTAGGATCGCGAATTAAATAAGATCGTTTATTGCCAAGCGACTTCGCCCCGTAAATCCCTCATTCTGGGGGACTTTGAGATCAACAAAATTCTGGAATTCAAAACGGGTTCGAGCCTCAAAGTTCCTCAAGTTTGGGGGATCTAGGGGGCTGCAACCCACTGAAACGAAGCCAAAATCAGCTGACCAAGCATATTTAAAGAATTTCAGGTTAATAAACTCGCGTTCCTTAGATTGGGTAGGTCAACGTCACATTTGATGCCGATCGCTTCCAGACCGGAAGATAAAACAGCAATTGAACTTTCTTACCTCAGTTCTCTCGCACAACGATAAAAATGGTCGATACTCTGATTGCAGTTGCAAGTTCCTGAAGCGGTTCTCATAAGAGAATTTGACTCTGAAATCATCGCATGATTCTAACTTGACAAATTTTTTTCTAGCGCGAGTTGAATTAGTCGATCGACCAGATCCAAAAACGGGATGCCCGTCGCGGCCCACATTTCGGCATACATGCTGGTAGATGTGAAGCCAGGAAAGGTGTTGATTTCGTTGATCAAGACTTCTCCGGTGGACTCAACATAAAAGAAATCGACTCGCGCTAACCCGGCCGCATCGACGGCGGTGAATGCCTGAATCGCGCTTTCTCGAATTTGGGTCGCGATCGCTTCTGGCACATTGGCAGGAATGATCATTTGAGCCTGACCCGCCGTATATTTTGTCTCATAGTCGTAAAAGTCGCTCTCAAAAGTGATTTCTCCCACCACTGAGGCTTGAGGCTGATCGTTGCCCAAAACAGCACATTCGATTTCTCTGGCAACCACGCCCGCTTCGACAATGATGCGACGATCGTAGCTGGCAGCACTGTCTAAAGCGGCTTCGAGTTGGGCGCGATTTCTGACTTTGGAGATGCCGACTGAAGATCCTAGATTGGCAGGTTTGACAAAGCAGGGGTAACCGAGTTCCGATTCAATCTGGTCACAGAGTTTTGGGAAAACACAGGGATTGGAGTAGACCTGAGCGCGCGTTACCGCCAGATACTTCACCTGGGGCAATCCAGCCTGAGCAAAGGTCGTTTTCATGGCGATCTTATCCATGCCCATTGAGGAAGCCAACACTCCTGATCCGACAAACGGCACCTGCATCAGCGTCAACAACCCTTGCACCGTACCGTCTTCACCATTGGGGCCATGCAAAACGGGAAACCAGACCTCTACGTCAGCCGCCTGAGTCGGAAACTGCCAGCGAGACGCTCCGGCTTGAGAGACCGCAACCCCCGATGTGAGCACCTGTTGAGCCACGTCTCCCCCTTGCCAGTAGCCATCTTTTTGAATGTAAAACGGCAGCACCTCGTATCTATCAACATTGGCACCCGTTCTCAACGCTTTGTTGATCGCACCCGCCGAGACGATCGACACCTCATGCTCTCCCGAACACCCCCCAAACAGCAGCCCCACTTTTAACTTCATAGCCTCATCCCTACAGAGTTTGATTCAACGTGAATTCAACCAGGTCTTCGCGCTGCGTTGTTGAAATCTTCTGCCCCCCAACCTCCCAAATTTGGGGGACTTTCAGACAAGAATTCTAATGAAGGATCTGCTCAATGGAGACGCTGGCTCTCCTAAATTCACAACCAGCGTGAGAAACTGCATTGAGTTCACGTTTGATTTAAGCTATTTTGCATCCAATTGGGCCATCCGGGAAGAGTCGATCAAGGCAGAATTGACGGTTTGTGATTTATCACCGCCCATCAGAAACTCTTGATACGTTTGGGAACTCAGCGTCTTCAGACCTGAGCAGAAAAACGAACTAGCGGTTTTAACTGTCTGCCCGCCATAATGAGCGTATTCGTAGCGGGAACTGGATATGCTTCTCACTCAAACTAATCGTTTGAAATTGAATAAAGCAGAGACGGAGATTGCAAAACAGCTTTGTCGATTGAGCAAGAATATGTTCAACGTCGGGCTGTACAACGTCCGTCAATACTTCTTTCAAGAGAGAAAGCATCTTCGGTATGAGGGCAACTATCATCACTCGAAGGGGAATGAAAATTACGAATTGTTGGCGACAGACATTGCTCAACAGACTTTGAAAATCGTTGACCGTTCGTTTCAATCGTTCTTCAAGTTGCTTGGAATGAAACAACGTGGAGAATTGAGCGTGAAAGTAAATATTCCTGGCTATTTGCCCAAGGAGGGATACTTTCTGTTGGTGATTCTAATTCGCCCTAGAGACCTCGAAAAGATGCCTAGCAAGAATTGGGAATTCACCGTTCCCACATCGAGAAAGTTTCGACGGGAGTACGGCGCAATCTCTTTCACAATCCCTGAAAGACTTAGAGGGTTAAGCATCAAAGAAATTCGCATTCTCCCTAAATTGGGAGGACGCTACTTTGATGTCGCCTACGTCTATGAAGGTGCTGAAGAGAAGCAAGTTAACCCGTCTCAAGAGATGTTGAGCATCGATTTGGGATTGGATAACTTTGCAACCTGTGTCAGCACGACACGAGAATCGTTCATTCTGAACGGACGTGAAATTAAGTCGATTAATCAGGGATACAACAAATAAAATGCACGACTGCAATCGATTCAGGATTTGCAGGGAATCAAGGGTTTGACGAACCGACAAGCAGCATTGCTGAACAAGCGGAATCATCAAGTTCAAGATTTCCTGAATAAATCCGCTCGTTACGTGATCAACTGGTGCATCGAACGAGACATCAGCACGATTGTTGTGGGATACAACCCTGACCTGAAACAAGGGATCAATCTGGGCAACCGCAACAATCAGAACTTCACACAGATTCCCGTTTTTACCTTTAAGCGCAAGCTGGAAAGCCTCTGCGAACGGTACGGAATTGCCGTGATTGAGCAAGAAGAGTCGTACACCAGCAAAGCAAGTTCGCTTGATGGCGACCCGGTTCCGGTTTGGAATGCGGATAATCCAAGAACTTATGAATTCAGCGGCAAGCGCATTAAGCGCGGACTGTACCGCACCGCTCAAGGGTGGGTCGTCAACGCAGATGCGAATGGGGCACTGAATATCTTGAGGAAGCATACAAGTAAGCTGGATGAGTTTCTCGGACAGTTTAGGGGCTGCTTGGCACAGCCGTTAAGGGTTAACCTCTCTTAAGAATCCCCGCGTCTTCAGACCGGGGAGTGTCAACTCCCCCAGTCTTCCTTACAATGAGGAAAAGTCCCCTGATCCCTTCTCTGTATGTCGCAACAACCTGCTCGGATTTGCATTCTTGGTGGTGGCTTTGGTGGTCTGTACACCGCACTGCGCTTGAGCCAACTGCCCTGGACAAAAGCCACTAAACCTGAAATCGTCCTGGTCGATCAGCGCGATCGCTTCCTATTTTCGCCGCTTCTTTATGAGTTGGTGACGGGGGAACTGCAATCCTGGGAAGTCGCCCCCCCGTATCAAGAGTTGCTCGAAGGGACAGGCATTCGGTTTTGTCAGACGGCGGTTGAGCAGATTGACCTCGACCAAAAACGGGTGCAACTGCAAGATGGAGAAACGGTGACCTACGATCGCTTAGTGTTAGCAATGGGCGGCGAAACTCCGTTAGATAAAGTGCCTGGAGCCGCTGAATTTGCCATTCCCTTTCGGACGATCGCCGATGCCTACCGTCTCCAAGAACGCCTGCGCGAACTCAAAGAATCGGACGCTGACAAAATCCGAATTGCCATTGTCGGAGCGGGCTACAGCGGCGTAGAGTTAGCGTGCAAATTGGCGGATGTGTTGGGCGATCGAGCCAGAGTGCGATTGATCGAGCAGGGCGATCAGATTTTACGGTCATCTCCCACTCACAACCGAGACGCAGCGACCAGGGCGCTAGAAGAACGCGGCATTTGGGTCGATTTAGAAACGACGGTTGAGTCAATTACAGCCGATTCGATGTCGATGCTTTACAAGGGGTCAGTGGATACGATTCCGGTTGAGTTGGTGCTGTGGACGGTGGGCACTCGTGTCAATGAAGTGGTGCAAAGTTTGCCGCTCAAACAAAATCAACGCGGACAATTGCTGATCACGCCTACGCTACAGGTCGTCGATCGTCCCGAAATTTTTGCGCTGGGCGATCTGGCTGACTGCAAAGATGCAGATGGGCAACAGGTGCCACCGACAGCTCAAGCAGCGTTTCAACAGTCCGACTATGCTGGCTGGAATATCTGGGCCTCTTTGAGCGACCGCCCCCTGCTGCCTTTCCGCTATCAGTATTTGGGTGAAATGATGACTTTGGGCATCGACAATGCAACTTTGACGGGCTTGGGGCTTCAGTTAGAAGGGTCTTTTGCTTATGTGGCGCGGCGGTTAGCCTATCTCAATCGGATGCCGACGCTCAAACATCAGCTTCGAGTTGGGTTAAATTGGGTGACCAAGCCGATCGTCGATGTGCTGGTTGGCAAAAATGGATGAGCGATCGTGCTTCTCTCAATCTTGATCTCTTCTCTCAATCTTGATCATAGAAATCCTTGATGCTTTTAAAGCACAAAATTCTCCAGCAAATCCTGACGATTGAGTAGGATGAAAAGGCATTCAGCGTGAATTTTTTTACCCCAGATTCCTATGCTGTTATCCACACCTGATCAATCTCTAGCGATCGTGAAAAGCGAGTGGGAGGGTTTGACGGTTGAGTATGGTCGGCTGAATGCAGTGGGCGAGTTTGATTTTGCAATGCCTAAGCACAGTTTGAGTATTGCCTTTGCGCCGCACGAGGAAGTGATTTGGTCAGTGGATGGTCAGTCTCAGAAGACGAGCTTACCTGCTGGCAGCGTCTTTCTGTATGGAGGACGAGAGTTTGTTTGGCACCGCCGAGTTAAGCCGAGTGAGTATGTCAATTTAACCCTCGACCACGCTTTGTTAAATCAGATTGCAGTTGAGAATGGACTGTCTTCACTAGACGTTGAACACCGAGTTATCTTTCAAGATCCCACGATTTTACATATCTCACAGCTATTAAAAACAGAGGTGTTGACCGCAGGAATGGCTGGCAATCTATATGTAGAGTCGTTGCGAAATCTATTAGCCGTTCATTTACTCAGAAACCACACCAAAACCTCAATCAAATCGACCCTTGAAGACAATCATCTCAATGGTCTAAAGCTAAAGCAACTTAAGGACTATATTGAAGAAAATTTGACCGAAGCGTTAGCGATCGCTACTCTAGCCGCTCTGATCCCTATGAGTCAGTTTCACTTTGCTCGCGCCTTCAAAACGGCCACCGGAGAACCGCCCCATCGCTACATTACCCAGCGTCGGATCGAACGAGCCAAGGTTTTACTTTCAACCACACGGCTTTCGGCCGCAGAAGTCGCTTATCAAGTTGGGTTTTCTAATCAGAGCCATTTCACAATGCAGTTTCGCAAAGCGATAGGCATGTAATAAGTGTGTGGTGAGAACCGTTGCGATCGACGAGACCACGATCTCACTCATAACTTGGGGGGCTTGTATCTCAGTTTGCAACAGTTGGACAAGATGCAATAGAGCGGGATCAGTGACAGTGCAGTTGTAATTGAGCGGTAGAGAGATAGGGTGAATTTGTTGAGCAATGCTGAAGTCGAGTGAACCGAGTTTCACCATCATATGCAGATTGCTAGTTGGGTGTGGAATGTTCTGGAGAGGAAAGTCTTCAGCGATCGTGCAGCTAATGACGACATCCTGGGAATCGGTCAATGATTGCGAACATTCCACGATTAACTCATGCCAAGAAACTCTGAACCTTGATCCACAACATGGGATTAAATCAGAAGAGACAAGCGCCATTTTCTAAAACTCAGGGATAGCAGTTCTTCATTTAGCAAATTCGGCGGGAAGCCCCGCGCTCTACCTGTACTCACAAGCGTCGGGATGAAAGCCAAGGCGCTGACGAATTGATGTCTTGAACAAGACGAAACGTCGTTGAGTGAGAGATTGACATCGATGAGGAAACGCCACACTCTTACAACTCACCACGAGTTACTTTGTCTAGGAGTTCTTTTGGTTGTGTCTGCACATATCGAATCAGAATGTCTAGCTTTGTGACACCCACCGAATCAATCGAGTAAGACTCATTCCAAAATACTCTAGCGGTCTTCTCGCCAGTTCTACGACTGATTTTTGGGGAGTAGATTTTTTCTAGATGTTCTGCAAACTCCTGGTTCATTTTGCGACTTGAAACACTTTTGATGTTGCCAATAAATTTATCAAGATCAGTTTGGGGGAAGAACCTGAAAACCAAGTGAAAGTAATTTGGCTCTGCGTTGCCTTCAACGTATTCACACTGCCACTTGGTGCAGAGATCTTTAATAATCTCTTTCAGTCTTTCCAGCATCGGTTCTGTGATCACGCTGTATCGATATTTGGTTGTCAATACTAGATGAGCGTGTAGATTGCTAACACCTCTAGAACGTGTCTTGTACTCGCGCTTCACTGCTTTTCAATAAATGAACGTGTGCTATAATTATCGCATGAGAATCGCATACCAGTACCGATTACGTCCAACCTCTAGCCAAGCCGCCACCATGAGCGAGTGGCTAGATTTGTTGCGTCGTCAGTACTATCGCTTAGGTGAGCGGTTTTCTTGGTATGAGCAAAATCGCTGCGACATCAACGCTTGCCCGTTGATTTGCCATATCCCAGAGTTGAGAGACGATCCTGATTTTTATTCTCAGAAGCGCGATTTGGTGAATTCTAAGGCGCTGTTTCCTGAGTATGCAGAGATTCATTCTCAAGTGCTGCAAGACTGCATTGCGAGAGTAAAGAAGACGTTTGACCGATGGTTGAAAGGGGACGGCAACGGTAAGAAATCAGGGAAACCACGATTCAAAGGACATAGACGATATCGCTCATTCACATTCCCTCAGATCAAACAAGACTGCATTCAAGGCAAGTTTATCAAGCTTCCGACAATTGGCAAGGTGAAACTGATTCAGCACCGTCCGCTACCCGATGGATTCACAATCAAGACGGCAGCCATTACTCACAAAGTTGATGGTTGGTACGTTGTTTTGAGTCTCGAAGATGCTTCGGTTCCTGCTCTCAGCCCTGATATTCCAGTGATGGAAAATACTATCGGGATTGATGTAGGTTTGAAGTCATTTCTAACGGATGATTCAGGCGTAGAGGTTGCAATTCCTCAGCATTACCGCAAAGCTGAAAAGCAACTGAAACGACTACAGCGCGGATTATCTCGCAAGAAGAAAGGCTCTAATCGTCGTAGAAAAGCGATTAAGCGAGTCGGTAAAGCACACCTAAAAGTCTCGAATACTCGCAAGGACTTTCACTACAAAACAGCGAAAAAGCTTTTATCTCAAGGGAAGCATGTTGCACATGAAAAGCTGAATATCAGAGGACTTGCCAAATCGAGATTGGCAAAATCGGTCAATGATGCTGGATGGGGTCAATTCCTGCAAATTCTCTCAATCAAGGCTGAAAGAGCCGGGTTGCAAATCATTGCTGTGAATCCAAACGGTACAAGCCAAAACTGTTCAAGCTGTGGGATCAAGGTCAAGAAAGGACTTTCCGACCGTTGGCATTCCTGCCACAACTGCGGATGTAGTCTTGACCGTGACCACAATGCAGCAATCAATATCAAACATAGAGCGGTAGGGCATTCCGTTCTTAAAGCTCATCAAACGTCCGAAGCAATAGCTGGAGTCGATGAGAAGCCAGCGTTCTATGCGTCAGCATGAACGTCTGGAGTATGTCACCTGAAATACGCCCACCTATCTCCTAGCCGCACAACTGTACCGCACTCAATTAAGAAAGGATGCTTGAATCTAACCAAGTCCACCACCATCGACACTAAACTGGCCGCCCGACACATAAGAAGCTGCATCAGAAGCCAACCACAAGACTAGATTTGCGACTTCACCCGGTTGTCCAACTCGCTTGCTTGGATAAGGCGCGACCAGTTGTTCTTCGGTGACTTTCCAATCTCGTTTGACCCGATCGAGCATTGCAGTATTAACTGGCCCCGGCGAAACTACATTAATCCGCAGCTTTCCATACTCCTGTGCTGCCATCTTGGTCATGTGAATGACGGCTGCTTTGCTCGTTCCGTAGCCCACAATGTTTGGGAAAGCCCGCGCTCCTCCGATGCTTGCCATGTTGATAATCGAACCATCGGTCTTGAGAAGATAGGGAATTTCGTACTTCATGCCGAGAAAAACGCCACGAGCATTGGTATTCATCAAGTCATCAAATTCAGCGATCGAGGCATCGGCGATCGGAGCAGGCGGATAATCAATTCCCGCATTATTAAAGGCAATGTCTAACCGCCCATATTTTGCAACACACGCCTCCACAAACGCTTTGACCTCTTCAGCTTTGCGAACATCCGCCTTCATGTAAGTCGCTTCTCCACCCGCCGCCCGAATCTCTTGTTCCACCTGTTTTCCTAAGTTCTCGCGCCGACCGCAGAAAAAGACTTTAGCCCCCTGTTTCACAAAGGCTTCAGCGGTAACTTTTCCAATCCCAGAAGTAGCCCCAGTGATCAAGACAACTTTGTTTGCAAATGCGCCTGGTGAATTCGTCGAAGTCGATTCAGTAGTTTGATTAGGCTTGGGTTGAGCAGCATTCGCCAAGCTGTTTGTCGAAATTGCGGCAGCGAGTCCAGCAGCACCCGTAGCGAGGATATTGCGGCGTGAAAATGACATGATGACCTCCTAAAGAACACTGAAACAGAACAAGAACTGAGCGCGTGAACCTAAAGTGATGACTGTAAGTAGTTGGCAATGAGCGAAACGGACTGATTGACGGTAGCGGTTTGGTCATAGAAATCAAATTGAGTGCGATCGTTTAACCAATTCATCTGTTTGTTTTTACCAGGAATGTTTGCAAAAAACTGACGCGCCCCATCGGGAATTGCAGCTTTCTCACTGTGAATAAACAGGGTAGGAACCTTGATTTGTCTTGCAACGGGCATAGGATTAAACGTCAGCCATTCTGCCCAGGATGCGATCGCAAACCGATTTTTCCACTGAGGAATCGCCCCACGTTTGGGGTTTTGATAATAGTCAATGTCGCCATACATCACGGCTGTTTTATCTGTCTTACTCGTTGCTAACACATAGTCTGCTTTGCCAGTTTTCTCAAACTTTGTTTCGGCTGCTTTCCCCTTTGCAATTAGGGTTTCAACGGCTGCTTTCCCGCCATAAACCGCGTCAACAATTTGTGGATCATGAATCCACGGAGCAACCGTAATGAATGACTTGATCCGAGAATCTTCTGCGGTCGCAACTGCCATATAGCCTGCACTCGCACAAATACCCAATCCAGCAATGCGATTTGCGTCCATAGCATCCACCGTTTGCAAAAAAGAAACTGCATTTTTGATATCAGCAATTTTCGCTGTGGGAGACTCAAAACTCCGCAGCTTACCGCCACTTTCACCCCAAGAGCAGAAGTCAAACGCAAAGGCAGCAAACCCCCGATCGGCTAATCTTTGAGCATACAATCCAGGCATTTGTTCTTTGATCGTCATCCAGGCACCCGTCACAATCACCGTTGGCAGTTTGTCGCCCACTTTGTAGTTTGCAGGTAGGTAAAGATTGCCAACCAACGTTTCGCCTTCACTCTGAAAAGTCACGCGATCAATACCCGATCGCAAAGCGGTCGATCGCATCGAATTAGAAATCCCCGGCGTAGAAGAAACTTGAGACTGAACAGGAGCGATCGCAGCAGTGCTCCCTAACACAACCAGCGGAACTGCCCACAGGAGAGAATGCAATTTCATGAGGTGAAACTCCTTAATCAACTTCGATGTTCTTACTTTACGGATCAAGCCATCGACAGAGATATTGGATTCTTGCGCGGCGTTATCAAAATCTTGCTGACTCCTAATTAGTGATATAAAGTTCTACAGTTTCACGCAAAGGCGAGGCTAAGAGGGCGATGAGTCAGCAAGTTTTGGGCATTGACTTAGGCGGAACGGCGATCAAGTTGGGGCGGTTTGATTCACAAGGGATTTGTTTGCAGTCTCTCACCGTGCCGACTCCTCAACCTGCAACGCCCGAAGCGGTTTTGACGGCGATCGTAGCGGCTATTTCACAAGTCGATCCAGACGGACAAAGCACAGCGATCGGCGTTGGCACCCCTGGCCCAGCAGACGCTCAAGGACGAATTGCCAGAGTTGCGATTAATTTAACAGGTTGGCAGAATGTCCCGCTGGCAGACTGGCTCGAAGCAAAAACGGGGCGATCGACGATTTTGGCAAACGATGCAAACTGTGCCGGATTGGGCGAAGCTTGGCTAGGAGCGGGGCGATCGTTTCAAGATTTGATTTTGTTGACGTTGGGAACAGGAGTCGGGGGCGCGATCGTGCTCAATGGCAACCTGTTTGTCGGGCGAGAAGGGGCGGCGGGTGAGTTGGGGCTGATTACGCTGCATCCAGATGGGTTTGCTTGTAATAGCGGCAACCGTGGCTCATTGGAGCAATATACGTCGATTCAGGCGGTTCGTCGTCGCACAGGGCTGGAGCCTGAAGAATTGGGCAAGCTGGCTCAGGCAGGCGACCCAAATGCGCTGGAGTTTTGGCAGCTTTATGGACGCGATCTGGGAATTGGCTTGAGCAGTCTGGTGTATGTGTTGACCCCGGAAGCGATCGTGATTGGCGGCGGGATTAGTGCGAGTGCTGAGTTTTTCTTTCCAGCGATGCTGACAGAAATCGAGCAGCGAGTCATGCCCAGTTCTCGAAATGGATTGCAGTTGCTCAAAGCCGAGTTAGGCAATCAAGCGGGCATCGTCGGTGCGGCAAAATTGGCCTTGGAGAAGAGTTGACATCCAATCAATTTTTAGGTGAAACAAATTGACCTTTCCCAACCCCTCTTTAGTGCGGGGAGCTAGAAAATTCCACTTCTATAAAATCCCACCCTGCTACCGTGTATACACAAGTCGTTGTCGCTTCGTTTCAGGCGGCTTCAGCCCCCTAAATCCCCCAGTCTGGGGGACTTTGACAAAGGAAAGATTTCCAAAGTTCAAAGCCATGACGACGGCTCAAAGTCCCCCATTTTTGGGGGATTTAGGGGGCGAAGGATCTCAGCAATGACAGATCGATCAACGTGTGTGTACACGGCAGCCCTTATAAGAGGAGATGCCGTAGTCAGGGGGGCGCACATTTATAGCAATGAAAGATCAGACTAGTATTACCTCTAGTATTACTTCTGATAAATCTACTTCACAGCGTTTGTTCGTTGGTTGTATCGCTTAGTTCAATTAATGTAACTTCTCTAAATTCTTCTGGACTCATCACTTTCAATTTCTAGCAATATGAGCTGGAGAGGTTGTACAACAAAACTATGATTCAACACAGGATTCAAGAGGCGATCGGGGAGTCGCTTTAGGTCAATGTTCCTACTCTCCGAGACGATGGATGTAACCTAATTTTGCAACGCCTCCAGCCTTTCGCAAATCATTCATGTAATTTTACATACAAACTGCCTTCATGGTTTTCCCTTAAATCTCTCTACAGATAGTTAGCGCTGATGTGCCAATAAAGAGATAATTCTCAATACATATACTCGGATAACCGATCGCTACATTGCATCTGCTACTCGTAATAACATAATTAAAATCAGCGGAGGAACTCTATGAACCGCTTGACGAAGAATTGGAGATTTAACAATATCTACAGTGCTTTAGGACTTTTACTGACTAGTTACAGTGTGTTTGCGCTGGGCGGCTATGGTAATGATGACGATACTTATCGGATGCTGAATACCTGGAATACACTGATCAGTCAAGGAAAGTATGTGTCCTCTCGGTTTCAGGGATACTTAATTCCAGAAATCGCGATCGGGCTTGCCTCCCAAATCGGAGGGTTCTTTCTTGCTAATCTTGTTTCTGTCGTGTTGTCTGTGACTACGTTGTTTATCTTCTATCGGCTACTTCGTAGAATTACAACGACTAGAATTGCTATATTATCGGTGCTGGCGATCGGGGTAAATCCCTTTTGGGTCATTGCGTCTGCTACGTCGATCGATTACATCTATGCTGCATTTTTCTTTGTGTTGGGTGTCTTTCTGTTAATTGATCAGAAATTCAGATGGGCGGCGTTGATCTTTGCAGCGGCCGTTTCTTCGAGGATTACCTATGGGCCGATGGTGGCGATCGCTTACTTCCTTTACTTCTGCTATGTTCAAAAAGAGTCTAAATCTAGAAGGCTTTTAGTTCAGAGCTTTATTCTTTTTCTGGTTGCATCGGTTGTCTTTTATTTACCTGTGTTCTTTGCGTCTGGGATGACCCTTTCCTTTTTGGGAATTGGCCCCGATGCGTCTGGCGGTTTTGTGGGAATTATTGCCAGATTTGTTTATAAAAACATCTACTTTTGGGGACTGCCTGCTTTTGTTTTACTAGGTGCTTTTCTCTTTCAAGAACGGACTTTTTTAGTTAGAAAGATTGCCGATAATCCATTCCAAAATACTCAGGCTGAGAAACTGATCTTTTATAGTACTTTTCTATGTGTGGTTTATAACCAGATCATGTTTTTCAGGTTGCCTCATGAATATGGATATCTGTTTCCTGTGTTGTTTTCGGTGATCTATTGGATTGCCACCTCTGAGAAAGTTAGAAAGGTGCAATACCTCAGTTTGCTGATTGCTTTGCAGATTGTATATGGACTGGTCTTTAACTTTGATGTCATTCAAACCTATCAGACTGATATCAATCCCAAAACAATTCATTCAGATTCTGCCAGAGTTCACTTCTCGATTAAAGAAGGGGTTTTGATTCGAGATTGGCAGTGGCGATCGATTTACCAAAAGTATCAGCTAGAGGAGTACCGCAAAAAGTGGGGCAAATAAAGTGACATACTCCTACACCAACCTTTCGGTATGGAGTAGGCTTCTCAGTGACTCCTGCTACTGCATCGGACGTTACCTGAGCTTTGTTTTAAATCCACGGAATGCCCTACCGCAGATTGTGAACAAGTACAAAAAGTATGTTCAACCTCTGTACTGTCAGAATTTTACGCACCAACAGAAAGCGACGCAGAACGTCTATTACTCGGTGCAACCCCATATTCTGAGTTGTCGTGGTTCAGATTTCAGAGCGGCGATTAGCTCAAACCCTTGCCCTGATTATATCACACTCGTTTTGTGTCATGAGAGATTTGCTCATTTCCTCCATCTCCCCTTCCCGCGCCTTTGGCATAGGTCAGCGCCCAACCCTGGAGGAGGGTTTCCCTCCGTAGGGGATTGGGTAAGAGAGGGGAGCGTCGTCAACTCACTCGCATTCATCTCAACGCCAAATCAGAGATTATGGCGTGAGGCTTCTGCTGCTTCAGCTAAAGTCAAGTTTCTCAATCGGAACTAAGAATTTGCAAACACTTTGGCCGCTGCCGCAACTCCAGCACCCGACTGCACTCCTTCATATCCGAGTTCTTGGAGCGTGGCTTCTAGGGCACCGATCGCCGTGAGAATGTCGCGATCGCTCACAAATCCCAGATGCCCGATGCGGAAGATTTTACCTTTGAGGTGATCCTGTCCACCCGCCAGCACGATGTCAAACCGCTTCTTCATCACAGAGCGGATTTTTTCAGCATCCACGCCACTCGGAATCACCGATGTAATCGCAGGACTCGCACACTCATCGGCCGCAAGTAAAGGTAAGCCCATCGCTTTGATCGCGGCACGAGTCGCCAAAAGTAGGCGTTGATGTCTTGCAAAAATGTTTTCTAAGCCCTCAGCCTGCATCATTCTCAAAGCCGCTTGTAGTGCGAAGAACAAATTAATGGGAGGCGTGAAAGGCGTAGTATCTTTGGCGGCATCTTTGCGATATTTGCCCAAATCTAAATAGTAGCGAGGCAGTTTAGCCGTTTTGTAAGCCTCCCACGCTTTAGCGCTCACCGCCACAAACCCCAACCCCGGCGGAATCATGTAGCCTTTTTGCGAACCCGATGCCACGACATCCAGCCCCAGCGCATCCACAGGAATATTCATCGCACCCAAACTGGTCACGGTATCGACAATGATTAGCGCTTCTCCGTGGGCTTTGACGTGACGGTTAATCGTCTCCAGATCATTGAGGACACCTGTCGAGGTTTCGCTGTGGGTGACGATGACAGCTTTGATTTGTTTTTGGGTGTCTGCCTCTAGCGCTTGACGAAACTGGGCTGGGTCGAGCGGTTTGCCCCATTCTGCCGTAATGCGATCGGTCTTCAACCCATATGCGTCAGTGACCTCGGCCCAGCGTTCGCCAAACTTGCCATTGGAGCCAACCAAAACTCGATCGCCCGGACTCAAGAAGTTAATGATCCCCGCTTCCATCACGCCCGTACCGCTGGCCGTGAGAATCAACAGATCATTTTGCGTCTGGTGCAGCCATTTCAAATTTTGGGTGACTTCTGCCATAATCTTGCCAAAATCACCGCTGCGATGTCCGATCGGATGTTTGGCCATGGCCAACAAAACCTGCTCTGGTACAGGCGTTGGGCCGGGAATCATCAACATTAATTTGTCATCCATGTGAGCATCCTTCCTGTGGTTTCTGGTGCATGATCCAGGATTACACAAGAGATCCGCGATCGGGTTTAATGCAATTGGAAATTAACTTTCTTGGCTCACAGTCTGGCCGCACACAACGCCGCACCAATCAGACCGACTTGAGGATTGAGAACAATGTGAATCGGAATTCTTTCTAAAACCGAACTCATCCGACCTTTGTGAATAAAAGCCTGCAAAAATCCCTCTTCTTTAATCAACGGGAGAATCTTGGCCGCAATGCCTCCCGCGACATACAAACCGCCGTAGGGAAGGAACTTGAGCGCCAGGTTGCCCGCCTCTGCGCCGTAAGATTCGACAAACATTTGCATGGTTTTTTCGGACAGACGATCGCGATCTTCTAATGCCGCCTTTGAAATCGTCGCCGCTGCATCCACCGTTTTGGGAGTCCGCCCAATTTGAGATTCCCATTCTCTCACCACCTCTGCGACTTCAGGCGTTTCGGTCGCATAGTGTCGATCGCGCAAAAACTGATAAATTGCCACCACACCCTGACCCGAAATCACCCGCTCTGCGGACACTCGCTCAATGTTGTGTTTGGCCAACAAGTAGCTGGATAACTGAAACTCTAAGTCCGATCGGGGCGCAAAATCAGCATGACCGCCTTCAGATCCAAAAATATGATAGTTGCCATCAAAATGAATCAGATAACCCTGTCCTAGACCTGTTCCTGCGCCGATGACGGCGATCGGTGCATTCTTTTGGGCACATCCCATTTGCAGCGTATGCAGATCCGCAGGTTCCAGACCGAGAATGCCATAGCCCACCGCTTCAAAATCGTTGATCAGCGTCACTTTGGGAATGGACAGCGTTTGAGAGATGCGATCGGCTTCGAGAAACCAGCCCACGTTTGTCACTTTGGAAGTGTTGTTGATGACCGGCCCGGCGATCGCAAAGCAGGCTTTTTGGGGCGAGACAGATTCTCCTAATTCCTGGGTGGCAGCCGCCAAAAACGTCTCAGTCATCGGCACCAAATCCGGGAAGTCACTGCTGGGATAGCGAACCTCATAAAGCGAATGGAGCGACCCTTGATCGGGCTGCAATTTAACCAATCGCAAAATCGTCTTCGTTCCGCCGATGTCTCCGGCCAGCAGCAAGTTCATGAAGTCACTCCTAGAGAAGGGGGAAATCGCACATGATAGCGCTCTCATTGAGGATTGATCAATTGTTCACATCCAGCAATCACCTTCTCGATAGAAATACAATGCAGGAAGGATAGAAACTTCAATAGAGATGGATATGTCGATCGCAGATTTGAGGAAAGACTACACGCTTCGCGCACTCACCGAACAGGACGTAGACCCCGACCCGTTTCGACAATTTCAGCAGTGGTTTGATCAGGCCGTCGCAGCCCAACTGCTCGAACCCAACGCTATGACGATCGCCACTGCCAGCAAGGAAGGCATTCCGTCGGCCAGGATTGTGTTACTCAAACATTTTGACGATCGCGGCTTTGTCTTCTACACCAATTACGAAAGCGACAAAGGCAAAGAGTTGATTGAGAATCCTCATGCGGCGATCGTCTTTTTGTGGGCTGAGTTAGAGCGTCAAGTCAGAATTGTTGGCGCAGTTGAGAAAGTTTCTGATGCAGAATCCGACGAATATTTCTACAGTCGTCCCGTCAACAGTCGCCTCGGTGCCTGGACTTCGGATCAGAGTCGCGTGATTCCCGATCGAGCCGTTTTAGATCAGCGATTAGCCGACTTAAAAGTTCAATACGAAAATCAGGAAATTCTCCGGCCGCCTCATTGGGGAGGATTTCGCGTCAAGCCCAGCGCGATCGAGTTTTGGCAGGGGCGATCGAGTCGATTGCACGATCGATTACGGTATCGACGGCAGGGAGAGGGGTGGGTTGTCGATCGGTTGTCGCCGTGAAAGGGATGAGGAATGAGGGATGAGGGATGAGGGATGAGGGATGAGGGGTGGGGATTCTCCAATTTTGTCAAAATGACGGACAATACAGCTACATCATTTTCCCTTCGTCTCTACCCAACCAAATGTCTTTTGAAATTGGCCCGTTTGCCTTCGCTGTTGAAGCCACTCAGATTGCAGGAGCCTGCTTGTGGGCACTGGCGCTCTATTTGGGATTTTCGCCCGTGGGTGAATGGGTCACCGAACAATTGAATCGATGGCTTAATTTTGCGGAGCGATCGCTCTACACGTCTGCCGAAGAATTTGAGAAAACCCGCCCCGCTAGAGAATCTCAAAACGCCTTCTATGCTTCAATTTGCAGCATTCTACCTTTTCTAGTCGTCGGCACACTCTGCAACGTCGTCACCGAAATCAGCCTGGGCGAAAGTTGGGGAATTAGCCTCGGAATTCTCGCCTGCATGGGTTGCGGTATCTACGAATTAGGACGACGCGATGGAGAATCCTCTGATTGATACCAATCAATCTTTGAGTACAACCCATCTACAACCTCCCCAACCTCTCTCAGGCGAGGAGCTAGAAATCCCACCTTGATCATCTACCGTGTATACATAAGTCGTTAATCGCTTCGTTTGAATCGGCTTCAGCCCCCTAAATCTCCCACAAGTGAGGGACTTTGAATCGAATCTAATGTCTTAAAGTCCTCCAGAATTGGGGGGTTGGGGGCAGAAGACTTGAATAACGAAGCGAAATTCATCGAAATCACGTCTTTCTAGCTCACGATCGCGCTAACTCCTCAACGACGATCGCCGCAAACTTCCGGGCTGCTCCCGGTTCTCCTCGGACGGTTCGTAGTTTGTCGCGCATCTGTTGCAGCTTGTCTGGATGGTCGAGAAAATCGGAGACGATCGCAGCGACCGCTTTGGGTTGAAGACGGCCAAACAGTTCAGGCACGATCGCTTCTTGCGCCCAAATATTGGGCCACGACAGCAGCCCCATGCGGCGCACAAACCACCCATTAATCAGCTTGGCAAACAGCGATCCGACTCCCGGTAGATTTGATAATAGACCTGGCAGTCCATCCCACGCTTTCATTGCGTCCATTTGATACGTGGGCAATAAGACGATCATCGGCACGGCTAACGACCCCAATTCCGCCGTATTTGCGCCAACTGTGGTGATACAAAGCGTGCATTGCGACAACAGCGAATAAGCCGGAACTCGCTCCGTCGGATTTGACCAAAGCTCAACTTGCAGTCCGCTGGGTGTTTTGAGATAAGGACGATCGCCCGACTCAGGAATCACCAACTGGGCTGAAACGCCCTCCATCAAGAGCATCACAGGATTTTGCTCAGGGTCAACATACTGAGTCAGCGTGTCCAAATCCAGCGTCGGTGCCACTGGAATCACAAAGCGAATTTCAGAGCGAGTTTGGGGACGATCGCGCCAAAGTTGATCGGCGATCGTCAGCATTAAGGGCACCCCCTGAGACAATTTGGCAGGCTTAGAACCCGGTAACAAACCGATCAGCGTTCCCCCTGTTTTGAATGCCTCCTCGGTGCCAAAGGTCGAAACTTCTGCCATCAGATCTCCGACAACGGTCAGTTTATGAGCAAATTGGTGAGGGGCACGATCGACAACTTGCGATCGCATGACTCCAAAGCGATCGATCCAGCGATGCCAGCGCGCTTCCCATTCGGCATAGATCACCGTCCGATAGCCCAACCGTTTGCCAATCACCAGCGGGAAGAACTGATCGCCGCCGAGAAAGACGACCACGCCGCGATCGTGCCAGTCCCACGGTTCGGCCGTTTTGCCCCAGAGCAAGAAGGGAAAGAAATGCCGGGCGGATTGGACGCGATCGACTTCCGGGTAACTGAGGGCAATTTCAGCTTCTTGACCACTGGCATTTGGACAAGGAGACAGCACCACCGAAATCCGAATGTCATCGCCCAAAAGTTGCTTGAGTTCTCGAACGACAGGCTTGACCCAGGTAGCGAGTTCTCCGGGGGCATTGGAGAGAATCAGAATGTCAGCAGGAGTCGGCATAAAGCGTTAAGAAAAATAGATTACAACCCGTCTGAAGCGGCAAGTTTTAGGGCGGCGAGTTGGGCCTCGGCTTTGTGCAACGATTCATGCCATTCTCGCTCAGGATCGCTGTCTGCAACGATGCCCGCACCGACTTGACCGTAGACGATCGCAGGGGTGAGGGAGAACTTCGATGATCTGTTCCCCTTTGGGGGTAATCCGCTTTGCGAGGAGAGATGAGGGATGAATGGATCTTTCTCCGCTCTCCGCTCTCCACTCTCCTCACCTCTCACATAGAGTAGGGTACGAATCAGAATGTTCAAATCCAAATTGCCGCGCCAGTCGAGGTAGCCACAAGAACCATAGAAGAGACTGCGGCGATCGGGTTCCAGTTCTTCAATAATCTCCATACAGCGGACTTTTGGGCAGCCTGTGATCGTTCCGCCGGGGAAGAGGGCGCGAATCAGGTCAATGGCGTTGAGGTGTGGTTTTAGCGTTCCGGTGACATTGCTGACCAGGTGCATAACGTGACTGTAGCGTTCGATCGTCAGCAGTTCATCGACCTGTACTGATCCCCATTCACACACTCGTCCCAAATCATTGCGTTCTAGATCAACTAACATGATGTGTTCGGCTTGTTCTTTGGTGTTGCTGATCAGTTCTTCGGCTAGTTGTTGATCGTGAGCGATCGTGGTTCCTCTGGTGCGCGTGCCTGCGATCGGCCGCGTTTCTGCATGACGGTTTTGCAGTTTTACTAACCGTTCAGGAGAGCAACTGATGACCGTTCCCCAGGGAGTTCGCCAATAGCTTGCAAAAGGAGAAGGATTAATCTGTTGCAACGCGCGGTAAATTGACCAACTCTCTGCCGTCGTTTCTGCCTCAAATCGCAGCGACAAATTCGCCTGAAAAATGTCTCCCGCTTGGATGTGCTTTTTGGCTTGCAGAATGGCCGATTCGTAGTCAGCCTGAGCAAGATGAAAGTGAGGCGGAGCAGCGGTTTGAAATTCGGGTTTTGGTATCTCAACCCTTCGATCTAGCGCCTCTTGCATTGCATCGAGATCAGTCGCTTGAGTGGCAGCTAACCAAAGCGTTTGTTGGTGATGATCTAGAACGGCAAAGCGATCGGGTTCATACCAGTAAGCGATCGGAAAGGGCAGCGAGTCCGATTTGAGATAAGGCAGCTTTTCAATTTCCCAGGCCAGATCGTAGCCCAACCAGCCCAGCCACCCCCCGGTGAAAGGCAGTTCAGAAGCAGCTACCTCAGCATGAGGACGATCGAGAAGCTGCTGCAAAAAGGGCAAAATTTCACCCACTGGCGGACTCCAAAGCTGCAATTCTCCCTCAACCACACGCGGCGCACCCGCACAAATCGAGTACCGTCCCAACTGCGGATAATCGGGTGAAGATGGATACGGACTTTCGAGCAGCGTCGCGATTTCATCCGTCAAAAACAGGGCTGTGAAAATTTCAGAACCCGATCGTTGGTCGAGAGGAAGCGATCGCCAGTGCCAGGGAAGAAGGGAACGCATTGGAAGGGATGAGGGATGAAGGATGGAGAAGGGATGAGAGATGAGGGATGAGGGATGAATAGAAACGAGTGTTACGCGGTGTACGGCTTTTAATGCGTGTTCGCGTTTTTTAAGTGAGGCTAATTTGAGGTTGAGAAAGAAAACAGGTCTTCTGCCCCCCAACCCCCATCCTGGGGGACTTTCGGACAAGATTTCTGGCTCAAAGTTCTCTGTTTATGGAGAATTTGGGGTGTTCCTGGCTTTGTAGTCGAAGTGAGAAATTTCATCGAATTCACGTCACACCACTTTACGCGAGAATTCTTTCATCCCTCCTCCCTCCTCCCTCCTCCCTCACCCCTCACGCCTGCCCCACAACAAATCTTGCAGCCCACAATACGCCCAACAGTCCCAAAGCCAGCCAGTCAAAGCGTTTGAGGCGCAACTCATGCCACTGGACTCGATGCTTGTTGGGACTGGTAAATCCACGCACTTTCATGGCGCTGGAAATTTGTTCGGCTCGCAGGAGTAAGTTTTCGAGCAACCGTTCGGCGACGAGCATCCACACTTGAGCAGCCCGACGAAAGCCGAGTTTTTTCCAGTCGATCGCGCGAGTTCTGACCGATCGCACTAGATTCTGAAATTCTTCTAACACTAAGGGAATGAACCGCAGAGCCAGCGTCAGTGTCAACGCTATTTCGGTAATCGGCCAGTTAAAGCGGCGCAAAGGACTCATCAAATCCTCTAACCCTGCGGTAATTTCTTCTGGCGCGGTCGTCAGTAGATATAGGTTTGTACTATAAATCAGCGTGAATAGTAAAGTGCTGACCGTGATGGCCAGGGTGAGCGATCGTCGCGTGACGGTAAATGGGCCCGCCTGAAGCACCACATACCGATAAGCAGTGGGCTGAGGTAAATCAGGGCGCTTGAGTTTTTGGGCAGCTTCTTGAGGCGGAGATTTCTTTTCTCCAGTGTTGAAGGGATTATTGAAGGGATTGTACCAGGGGCGAGGCGGAGTTGGGGCAGGGAGCTGATCGGGTTGTTGCACAAAGGCCAACTCATTTGCAGGCAGACGAGGACGAGCATTGACATTCAACGCATCAGGAGAAATCGCCACCAGCGAAAACACATACAGCGAAAACAACAACAGCCACCCCATCTGCTGTTTCCACACCCGCAAAGGGATCATTGCCGTCAGCGTCAACAACACCAACAGCACCACCAAAAAGATGCGCCACTCAGGACTCGCCAACAGCGGAGCAATCAAAAAACTCATCAACCAGGCCAACTTGACCCGCGCATCCAGATGATGAAGCCATGTAATCGGCTGTTCGAGATAGAGACCGAGGGGGAGCGATCGTAGTAAATCCATGAGGGAAGGGAGGAGGGAGAACTTCTTACACCTTCGTCGCCCGATTAGCACTGGCCCGATCGAGTTCTCTCATCTTCTTGCCACGCCATAACAGACGCAGCGGAGTGCCCTGAAAGCCGAGAGATTGACGGAATTGACGCTCGATATAGCGGCGGTAGTTGTCATTGAGCAAAGCGGGATCGTTGACGAATAGGGCGATCGTCGGCGGTCGGCTACTGACCTGGGTGCCATAGTAGATTCTACCTTGACGACCCTGGCGCGTAGTGGGCGGAGAATGCCATCTGACTCCATCTTCGATCACTTCGTTAATTACAGACGTGCTGACGCGGCGTTTGTGCTGTTCGGCGGCGACCTCGATCAGGTCAAAGATTTTCTCGACGCGCTGTCCGTTTTGGGCGCTGATGAAGATGATTTCTGCCCATTCCATGTAGTGAAGTCGAGAGCGAATCAGCTTTTCGTACTCGTAGATCGTGTTGGAATCTTTCTCGATCGCGTCCCATTTGTTCACGACAACAATACAGGCACGCCCTTCATCGGCAATGCGTCCGGCTAGTTTTTGGTCTTGCTCGGTTACGCCGTCTAATGCATCAATCACTAGAAGAACGACATCTGATCGATCGATCGCCTTAAAAGCCCGATTGATGCCAAAGAATTCTGGCCCATATTCGACGTTCTTTTTCTTACGAATTCCTGCGGTGTCGATCAGGCGATACATCTTGTCGTTGCGTTCGACCAGCATATCGATCGCGTCTCGTGTCGTGCCAGAAATCGGACTGACGATCGAGCGATTTTCACCCACAAAGGCGTTCAGCAAACTGGACTTGCCCACATTCGGACGGCCAGCGATCGCCACCCGAATTTCTGGCGTTTCTTCGATCTGATCGGTGGACGGCAAAAATTCGATCACCTGATCCAACAGTTCGCCCGTGCCGTTGCCATGAATTCCTGACATTGCAAAAGGTTCGCCCAGCCCCAACGACCAAAACTCGGCGGCTTGCGTGAGTCCTTGATCAAGCGATTCACATTTATTAACGGCCAACACGACAGGCACGGATTGCTGGCGCAGCCACATGGCGATTTCTTCGTCGGCAGTCGTCAAGCCTTGTTTTCCATCGACAACAAAGATCGCAACGCTCGACTCGGTGAGGGCCGACATCGCTTGTTCACGAATCAGGGGCAAAAATTCGGTATCGTCGTCAAAAACCAATCCGCCTGTATCGACTACGAGAAAGTCACGATCGTTCCAAAAGGCGCGTTTGTAGGTGCGATCGCGCGTCACACCGGGTTCATCGAAGACGATCGCGTCCTGCACTTTCGCCAAACGATTGACGACGGTGGACTTGCCCACGTTGGGACGACCGATGATAGCAACAATGGGCAAAGACATAGGAGAGATGAGGGATGAGGGAGGGCGTTGCCCCGCTTTTGCGAGGAGGGATGAAATCAGACAGTTTGAGGAGTTGAGAGCGTCACAATTTCATCAGCATCCCATTGTAGCGAGTTTAGTCAGACATCTGCGGATTCCTTACCTCCAATCTCCCTTTCGAGAGCAGCCCGCCGCACTGTTTCAACCTCTAAATCAGAAGCATATGCAATTTGTTCCAAAGTCAGACCGAATTTCAGCGATCGAGGCACACATTCCAATTTGCCTTCCAATATTCCTTCCAGTCTCCCTTCTTCTTTGGCTTCCTCATACACTCTGGTTTGCTTGAAGCTATCTGCGAGTTCTATCAGTTCTATGGTTGGGTCATTCATCTCTCAAACAGGGTTAGAGAAGACATTGCTGCGCTCAATCAGGTTGGACAGCCTGCCGAACTGTTTCCAGGTCTAATTCCAACGTCTGAGCGATCTCCTCCAGACTCAAACCGAGTTCTAGAAATCGAGGAACACCCTTCAGTTTGCCTTCTACAAGACCTTCCAATTTACCTTCTACAAGACCTTCCAATTTGCCTTCTTCTTTGGCTTCTTGATAGACCTGGGTTTGTTTTAATTCGGCGAGTTCTAGCATTTGTTCAATGGCCTCTCGACTCAGTTTGGGGAACTTGTAGATGATGATCGTTTCTATCAATTGTAATATTTCCCGCTGGATTGCTTCATCGGTGATCTGAGTTCTGGTCGATCGAATCAACGTTTTGGCCCGTTGTCCAGCGTTGGGCGGTGGTTCGACGATTAGTTTTACCAGACCTAAGCCGATCGACCCTTCAGTGACCTCCAATTCATCTAAATAAATGCGGCGTACTCGCTGACTTTCGAGCAATTCCCAGTAGCGATCGGTGCCTCCCGTATCCAGTTTTCGGCTTCCCCAGACGATGGCTCCTTGCCAGTTATTCACAAGCTCAGTTTTGTCGAGATAGAGAAAGATCTCAGTGAAAAATCGAGAGTAGAGTTTGGGGTCGGGCTGAAACTGAAATTCGCTGAAGTAAAGGGGATCGTTAGGTTGGTTGGGCAAAAACACGCCATCGATCCGAAAAGCAGTTTGTTTGACTTCAACCGAGGCGAATTCATAGCTTTGAGCAACGGCGGCAGGTTGACCGATTAGCTCAAAAAAGATGCCTGGAAAGGACTTGAAGAGACAATACCAGATCGAATCGGTTTTCATCGTTGTAAAAGCTCTTCTGGTAGGCGTTGTAGCAATCGCTGAAAGGGAGCGGTATTTTCTAAAGCACGCGCTAACACCAAAGCACCCTGAATTTGTAAGATGGCATCTTCGGCGCGCTGAGTGGCTAAAGGGAGATTCATGCCTGTTTGGGTGAGAACGGTTGCGATCGCGCCAATCCACTCCTCCAGCGCTGCTCTGATTTTGGGTGAAAATAAGTCTTTTGCGTCGCCCATTGACAAAACAGAAATCAAACAGGACTGTTGACCCCCGTTATAGGCTTGGTCGAGCGATCGCATCATTGCCTCCAATCGTTCTAGAGCCGTTCCGTTTGCTTGAAGTGGAGTCAGAACGTTGGTCTGTTGCCAGCGATCGAGATGCTCCAATACCGCGTTTGCCATCTCCTCTTTGCCGCCCGGAAAGTAGTGATACAGGCTGGCTCTACCGAGGTCGGTGGCTTGAGAAATCTTGGTCAGCGTTGCGCCCTCATAGCCATATTGCCGAAATACTTGCAGCAGTTGAATGACGATCTGATCTCGTGACATAAGTTTTTTGAGTCTTCTATTGACATCTTACCGAACGATCAGTACAGTCATGAATGATTAGACTGAACGTTCGATACAATTGACCCCAACAACTAACGACCATGCTGAAACTTCACGATGCGACGATTTCGGGTAACTGCTACAAAGTGCGATTGCTGCTCTCACTACTGGAATTGGACGTTGAATTGGTGCCCGTCAACCTAAAGGAGGGTGAGCACAAGTCTTCGGCTTTTCTCCAGTTAAATGAGTGGGGACAGGTGCCTGTGTTGGTCGATCGAGACCAGACCATCCGTGATTCTCAAGCGATTTTGGTTTATCTGGCGCGTCAGTATGGAGGCGAAACCTGGTTGCCGACGGATGCAGTTTCGATGAGTCAAATCATGCAGTGGCTCTCAAATGCAGCAAATGAAATCGCAAATGGACTGGCCGCCGCAAGAGTCTACTACCTGTTGGGTCGGACTGAAATTGATGTCGATCGCGCCACCCAAAAGTCGCACCAGTTTCTCACGCTCCTCAATGCACACTTATCAAATCGAGACTGGCTGGAATGTGGTAGACCGACGATCGCCGATATTGCTTGTTTTCCTTACGTGGCGCTGTCTGGGGATGCCAAAGTTTCGTTAGAGCCGTATCCGAATGTCAGGGCGTGGATTGATCGCATTCAACAATTGCCCAACTATGTAGGGATGCCAGGACTATGACCTATCACGCTGGAGAACTTCTGATTCAGACTCGTGTGGGAGTGCAAGCAGCAGCCGATCGCCTTCAAAAACTAATTGGCTCTGTGGTTTCTCCAGCAGCTCAGGACTTTTTGAAACCGCAACAGTGGGCGATCGCCAGTACGGTTGATCAGAATCATCAGGTCTGGGCATCGTTGCTCATCGGTGAAGCGGGGTTTTTGACGGGAAACGATCGCAGCATTCACATCCACGCCGTCGAGTCTGACGATCCGCTCTGGGAATCGCAAAGTGATCAGCAAAGTGATCAACTGATGGGACTGTTGGCGATCGATCTCGCAACCCGCAGACGATTGAGAATAAACGGTTCGATTCAAAGAACTCCGCAGGGCATTCATCTCTACGTCAATCAGGTGTATTTCAACTGTCCGAAGTACATTCAGATGCGGCAGCTTATAGGAATGTCAGAAGAAATGTCGGAGACTAATCAGACAGCCCAATGGTCGGATTTTCTGGATCTCAAACAACAGCAGTTGATCGCTCAAGCCGACACATTCTTTATCGCCAGCCTTCATCCCACACATGGGGCAGATGCGTCTCATCGGGGCGGCCAGCCGGGATTTGTGAAAGTCTTGCAGCCCGATCGCTTGTTGTTTCCAGACTATGCGGGCAACAATATGTTCAACACATTGGGCAACATTGCCGTGAATCCAAACGTAGGCTTGTTGTTCATCAATTTTGTAACGGGTGAAACACTACAGCTAACCGGAAGGGCACAGATTATTTGGGATGCAGACTCAGAATTTGTTGGGGCAGAACGGCTGATTGAGGTACAACTCGATCGTATTCGAGCGACTACCATTCCCCTACGCTGGCAGTTTGTTGAATACTCTCCCGCCAATCCAGCCTAAATCGGTCTTTTCACTTTGTTGGTTAGCCGTTTAGCCCCCTAAATTTGCCATTCTGGGGGACTTTGAGTTGGAGATCTCGTTCCCTAAAATTGGCTGAGTGGGGAGCGATCGTTTGCAGCAGAGTTGGTAGCGGTGATTGAATGCTGAATCGTGACAAGATTGCTTAAGTCTTTCCAAAAAAAGCAACTTTAATGTGAGAGCATACCGAGATTGTTTCACCGTAGTCTTGTAGAGAGTTACAAACAAGACGATCGCCCCAAAAGAGTAATCTTTCTGAAATTCTCAAGGGGATCGCTCACAAACCAGAGGATATTTATTACAATTTGTTATTTCCTGGAAAAGTGATCAATTCAACATAATATTCTCTCTACACTTACACGCCGAGCCAAATCTGAATGAGCATTGAGACATATCTAAATCACCCTACTTTTGGCTTGCTCTTTAGAGTGTGTTTGGTTGAGGAAAAGCGTGAACTGTTTAGCACTCTCTATGCCCAACGCCTCTTTTTTCTGGTAGACAATGGCTCAGACGGCATCGAATTTGAGCCGATCGGTCGGGCTGAGGCCAAAGTTTTGGTCGAAAATCGCATGAGAATGCTGCGACGGACTGGAATGCAGAAGGAATACGACCAGCTTCAGTTTGTGCATAAACGGACGTTTCAGTAGGGATGAGGGATGAGGGATGAGGGATGAGGGATGAAGCGATCGTTCTGTTTATTGATCGAGACGTGGGACTTTAGACTTGAGAAGTGAATTGTCAATTCTGGGTTCGTTTTTTATTTGTTGTTCTCGATCGCTTTCCTCATGATTAAAACTGACCTACTGCAAGAACGCATTCAACAATTTCGCCAGACGATTCCTGATACGGTACGGGTTATCGCAGTTACTAAACAAGTGCCCGTAGAAGCGATGCGGGCCGCCTATGCAGCAGGACTGCGGGATTTTGGAGAAAATCGCATTCAGGAAGCCGAGGCAAAACAAGAACAATTAAAAGATCTTGAAGATGTGACGTGGCATTTGATCGGGCATTTGCAAAGTAATAAGACGCAACGAGCGATCGAGCTTTTTCAGTGGATTCAGTCAGTAGACAGCCTCAAATTGGCGCAACGGCTCGATCGTCTCGCCCAAGACCTCCCTACAAAACCGCAGATCTGCCTTCAAGTCAAACTCTTACCCGACCCCAACAAATCAGGCTGGACAGTACCAGAGTTGCTCACCGACCTGCCTCACCTCAACGATTGCAAAAATCTGGACATTCAAGGACTGATGACCATTCCACCGATGGGCTTGACCCCTGATGAGATCCGGGACGTGTTCAAACAGACTGGCAAACTTGCGGAGACGATCGCGCAGCAGAACTTACCCTACGTTCAGATAAATCAGCGATCGATGGGCATGTCCGATGACTATCTCTTAGCCATTCAAGCGGGGGCGACGATGATCCGGCCAGGAAGAATTTTGTTTGGCGATCGTCCTCTAATCACCTGAGAATAAGGGGTCAGACCCCCCATACCGCTTTACAAAAAGAAAATAGGATGCCCAAAATTGCCCTCGTTTGCACGCTCACTTAGGGCATTAGAAGCCTTTAGAATGAGCAGCGATCGACCTGGTATTCACTGATTCAGCAAGAGAAACAGGTCAAATTTGCAACTTGTTCTTAATAAATGTCGAACTAGATAAAATAACAAAGAAGATCCTCAACATTGGGCAGCAGCTTCATAGATAAGGACTTCAGGAAGATTCTCAGCTTTTTTAAAGTTGCTGTTGACGTTCTGGAGAAAGGTGATATTGTAAATAACCTGATCGGCAATTGGTTTGAACGATCGCATTGGGTAATCTGGCTTAAATCTGAAAGCCGAACTTTAGAGAGTTCAAAATTGACCCAATCAAAGCTTCAATGTGCCACCTGCTTGATCTGCATTTTTAGACTTGTGACCGTGCAGTTGTCGTTTCAACTTTTGCGGCACTTTAGGCACTGCTGTTTGTTCATCATTCAGCACCTCGATCGGCGATAGAACCTTCTCTATCACCCAAACTTTTACGACCAAATCTTTCACCTAACTGGTTCACTTAACTGGGGCAATTTGTCACTGAGGTTTCTGTTGTCAAGACAGGCGATCAAAGGAGGTTTGTGAATGCAATCGCACAAGACTAGAAAATTTCTTGATCTTGCGATCGCATGGCTTCATCAGCCGATACAATTGCGACGGCGATTAAAAAATTTAGAAAGGGCGGCTCATTTTGGAAACAGCATGTATACTAATTGTTCATTCGGCGAGGTGGGCAGTGTGGTAGACTTTCTAACGCTGCGAACCCAACTTTAAAACCTTTCTTCGATCGCATCCAACAAGTGACTTAGATAGGCGTGATAACAAAAACTGTAAATGGCTTTTTTCTTGCTACTCTACAGTTGTCAAAAACAGATTTGTCAGTAAACTAACGTACACAACAACATAGATCGTGACGGAGCGTGAATCGTGAATATCTTCAGCAAGCTACGGGATTTTGTCGGTCTGAACGAGCAAGTCGATTATGAATATGAGTACGACGAAATGGATGGGCAGGAATACCAAACGCTCTACCAGGAAGAGAATCCTGCACCCGCTGTCAACAACAGCAATACTGAAGAAGAAACTCGTGCGCGCCGTCAAAGGTTTCGCGATCGAGCCGCTATCGCTACAGAACCCGCAGTCATTGGAACCACAGGTGTAAACAACGGTATGAATAACGTGATTGGAATGCCCGGCGCAGTTAATGGAATTTCTGAAGTCGTGGTGATGGAGCCTCGCACCTTTGAAGAAATGCCCCAAGCCATTCAAGCGTTGCGCGAACGCAAATCCGTTGTCTTAAATCTGACCATCATGGACCCTGACCAAGCTCAAAGAGCTGTCGATTTTGTGGCAGGTGGCACTTATGCGATCGATGGTCACCAAGAGCGCATCGGCGAAAGCATTTTTCTGTTTACACCTAGCTGTGTTCAGGTTAGTACTCAAACAGGCGTAATCCACGAAGTGCCTCAACCTGCACCTGCGGCCCGCCCCGCTCGGCCTGCGGCACCGACTCCTGCATGGGCGACTGAGCAAGCGAGAATGGCGCAATAAAAAGGGATGAGGGATGAGGGATGAGGGATGAATTTGTTAATGAATTTTTTGGTGAGTTCATTCCTGAATCTGTTTGTTTCTGAACGTCAAACTTTTGGCTTTTGTTATATTTCCAGGAATTGACTTGAGCATTAAATTTGGAATGATTGGGGGCGGGATGATGGGGGAAGCTCTGTTGTCCCGTCTTGTTGTGCAGGAGATTTATTCGCCGGATCAGATGGTGGTGAGTGAGCCGCAGTCCAGGCGACGTGATTTTTTAGCCTCACACTATCAAGTTCAGGTGACTGACCAAAATAAGGCGGCCGCGGCCGCGAGTGAAGTGCTGTTTTTGGCAATCAAGCCTCAGATTTTTGCGGCGGTTGCTAAAGATTTGGAATCAGATTTGGGGTCTGAAACTCGTGGCGCTCTGGTGATTTCGATCTTGGCAGGAACGTCGTTAGAGACGCTAGAAGCCGCTTTTCCAGGACAGCCTGTAATTCGAGCAATGCCCAATACTCCAGCGGCGGTTGGTGCGGGGATCACGGCGATCGCACCCGGTCAATATGCCCAATCTCATCACTTAGATCAGGCCCGCCAAATTTTGGAGACCGTAGGCGAAGTGGTCGAGGTGCCCGAATCGATGATGGATGCTGTCACAGGGCTTTCGGGATCGGGGCCGGGGTATGTGGCGCTGATGGTCGAAGCGTTGGCGGATGGAGGCGTGGCCGCAGGTTTGCCCAGAGCGATCGCCCTCAAGCTGGCTTTACAAACGGTACGTGGTACGGCTCAACTGCTGCAAGAAGAGGGCATTCATCCCGGTGAATTGAAGGATCGAGTGACAAGTCCGGGGGGGACGACGATCGCGGGGATCGCTCAGTTAGAGAAATCAGGCTTTCGATCGGCGGTGATTGAGGCGGTTAAGGCGGCGTGGAAGCGATCGCAGGAATTAGGACGGAAACTTTGAATGTAAATCTGTGTATCACAATACAAAGTTCCTTATCTTTTTCGCCTGATTCCGAAAAGAAGGGCGTATTCTTGTAGATACAGAAGGAATGAACCTCTATGAAAACCGCCAGTCACCCACTATAAAACGACTGGTTTATAAAAACCAAACCTGGATCGATTCGTCGGTCTGGGTTTATTTTTTGGGATTCGTTATTCAAGCCTTTTGCCCCCAACTTTGCCTTGAGAAGGGATGTTGATCAGAGAGTTGAGGGTTAGAAGCTGCTCGATCGCGATTGTGATAAGAAATGCTTTAACCAACCCTGAGTTGATTTAAGGGAAACTTATGAATGGCGCGACGAAACCTCGATCGGTTTGAGCAAAAGCCGTGATCGTCGTGGTGAAGGTTGCGGTTGTCGTGGTGAAGGTTGCGGTTGTCGTGGCGAAGGTTGCGATCGTCGTGGCGAAAACTGCGATCGTCGTGGCGAAAACTGCGATCGTCGTGGTGAAGGTTGCGGTTGTCGTGGTGAAGGTTGCGGTTGTCGTGGTGAAGGTTGCGGTTGTCGTGGCATGTCCTTGATCTGTGCTGACAAAGGCTGCGATCGGGGCAGGGGTGATGGCTCTGCTGGTGTCCGTTGGGTCATTTTATTTGAACGTCAGTTCGATGAGAGTGACTCGCTTCGTTGCGATCAGCTTCAGCCCCCTAAATCCCCCAAAATTGGGGGACTTTGACCCAGAGAAAGTTCCAGAGTTCAAAGAAAGAAATGATGCTGATTCAAAGTCCCTCAGAATGGGGGATTTAGGGGGCGAACCCCTTGGCAACGAAGCGAAAAAGTTTATCGAAGTGACGTTATTTGAGCACCTGTTGAAGTCGATCGGCTTTCTCTTTCAGTCTTCATCTCTGCCAAACCCACCCCACGATTTTCTGCCACAGCGAGGTCTGGCGATTTGTTGGGGGTTGCGTCATCTCGTTGCAAATGGCATTCAACTCCTGGTCGCTTTGCCCATCGGGATTGTAAGTGCGGTAGTCGTGCAGCCAATCACATCCCAAGGTCATCAAGCTATTCAGGTCAAGATTCCAGAGGATTGCCGTGTTGTCATCACTCCCCGTCGCCAGCGTTTTGCCATCCGGGCTGAAACTCACGCTCAAGACCATTCCACTGTGCCCTTTCAAGGTTTGCAGTTCCCGTCCCTGCAAGTCCCACAGCTTCACCGTGTTGTCATTACTCCCCGTCGCCAGCGTTTTGCCATCCGGGCTGAAACTCACGCTCCTGACCCCTCCACTGTGCCCTTTCAGGGTTTGCAACTGCCGTCCCTGCAAGTCCCACAGCTTCACCGTTTTGTCTTCACTGCCCGTCGCGATCATTTTGCCATCCGGGCTGAAACTCACGCTATAAACCCTTTCACTGTGCCCTTTCAGGCGATTGCGTTCGTTGATCTGATAGACCACCTGTAGTGCGGCTTTCACCTGCGTGGGTGTCCCTGCTTCTACATCCTTTTCCCACTGTTTCAGCTTGTCTCCTGCCTTCAAGCCCTCCGCCAGCGACTCCAGGTGTAGATCAGAAGCCAACAAATTGAGAGACGTGAGACTTTTAGCACTGAGTTGAGCCTGCTGCTTTTGGGCCACGGCCTCCTGCTGCTGCTGAAACGCAAAGACCGCCGCCCCCGCCGCCACCAGCGCAAACGCCCCCACCCCCACCACAAACGCCCGTTGTCGCCCTGCCTCCGCTCTCTGCCGCAGCGTCTCCGCCAGCCGACTCGCCCGAATATAGCCCCCCTGAAGCTCCGTCACCTGCGGCTGCTTACTCGCCCCCTGCACCAGCCAGTCTTCTGCCCCCGCCAGATCCATCCCCCGCAGCAAAAAACTCTCATTGCGCTGCTTGCCCTCCCACTCCACCGCCCGCTCCGTCAACCGGGTATGCGATCGCACATACTCCAGATCCGTCTCGATCGCCCGCACCAAATCCCCAAAGCCGCGATCGAACTCATCCGTCTCCCGAAAAAACAGCCAATTGTGCTTCGACAACATCGGATGGACGGCTGTCATATCAAACCCCTCTCGATGAACGATCGGCACCAATCGCTTATTGTGCTTAACCGCGTGATCGATTTCTTTGCGGCAAATGTCTGATGCGATCGAATCAGGACTGATCACAAACACAAAGGTATTGGTGCCTTCGATGCCGCGCTCAATCTCCTGCCACCAGTCAGCCGTCAGCGGAATCGCCTGCCAATCGACCCAAATTTCTCGCTGTTCTGCCCTGAGCGCATCATGCAGCGTTTGCACAAAGGCTTTATCTTTCCGAGAGTAGGAGAGATAAACGTCAGTCATGAGGCTAGAAGAAGATTTTATCTAACCCACACAAAGTAGCAATCGAATCCCCTCACCCCTGGAATACTCAGCAATTCTTATGAATCTCGATCGCACCAGAGCGGCACGACTTCAGACGATATTTGAAAAGTCTTCGTTCATGACATTCCCCCGCTTGAGAGTTGAGCGATCGTCCCCTCCTCGCACAGTTCAGCCCCTCGCCCCAAAACTCCAGCAACCTCGCGTCGTACAAAATCCCAGACGAAATGCTTGACGACCCTGGAGAATGTCGGTATGCTCTCTGGTTAAGTTGCTTTATGGAGAGAAAGTAGCAGGTCGCTCGAAAATCTAGCCCAACGCCATCCAAAGCTGGTGAGACAACTCTGGATAGCTAACCCCCCACACTGTTAGAGGCAGTCTGAGTGGGCTGATGGAGATTTTAACACTCCACCTGGCCACCTCGATTTTGCGCTGCGGTTCTCGGAATATTCTCCCCTCCGAGTCGATCGGGATGGCCAGGTTTCTGGGTTTTCTTCAAATCCAAAACTACGGAGACAATCATGGTTGACAATTCTTTAGCGAATCCCGGCGTAATTCCCGTTCCCGACCCCGATGAGTCTGACGGTAACTGGGAGCGTCTGTTAGTGCTGGTGATTGGGTCAAGCGAAGGGACGATCGAAACCATTCACAACCTCTACGCCAGAGGCTTTGCCGACGTGAGTGCGTGGAGTCCTTTGCTGCCAGCCCCCTACCCCCGCGAAGTGGTGAGCATTCTCTCTCGCCGCCGCCGAAAGTAGTGACCTATCCCGGTTTGCTGCCTATCCGACTCTGATGACAAGCAATACAAAGCGGGCCGTCGAGTCCCTGGCTACTCGCTGCATCGGCTCGGCGGTCTGACACCTCCACGAGCTTAGTTTTAACGTCAGTTCGATGAGAGTGACTCGCTTCGTTGCGATCAGCTTCAGCCCCCTAAATCCCCCAAAATTGGGGGACTTTGACCCAGAGAAAGTTCCAGAGTTCAAAGAAATTATGCTGATTCAAAGTCCCTCAGAATGGGGGATTTAGGGGGCGAATCCCCTGGCAACGAAGCGAAAAAGTTTATCGAACTGACGTTAGTTTTACTTCTGCGTGAGGGCTGCTGCTGAAAAAGCTCAACTCTGATCAATCTGATCAAAGAGATCGATCGGCAGATGTCCAAACGTCTCATTCACGTCGCCATCGTAGGCAGATTGGCAGGAGACTAATACCCCCCGATGGACTCCTGTGTAGGGTTCAGCGTGCGATCGTCCCGTTTTGGGATTGTATTTGATATAGACAACGCCATCCGTTACGCCGCTCACAGTGGGCATTTCTTCGTAATTTAAGGCCGTCAGGTAGCTAGAAAGCGTTTGTTTGCCCTGGTCAAAACTGTCGGCACAGATGCCAAAAATTTGATAGTCCGACTGATCGACCACCAGAAGTAGGGACGATCGGATCAGCGCATAATCCAACGGCGCGGCAGGGCTATCACTACAAATAAACTGCCTGAGAACCTTGAGCGCCTCTTCTTTCGTCAGCGGAGAATTTTGTAGAGACATGGCGAGACTGGGGGCGGTACGTGATCCATCCTCCGCTAGACTCGCTTCACCTGTCAAAATAACAATAGAATCATTCGTTTTCTTTACTATGCTTGCCGATCGCCCCAACCCCCCAACCGGACGCGACCCCCTGATTCAACAATTGCGAACTGGATTGCGCCCTGGACAGCGTGAAATCGCCGATTGGCAAGGGGGGCGGTTGGCAGTTTCGGCAGTTCCGGGATCGGGCAAGTCTACCGGGATGGCCGTGGCGGCAGCGATCGCGATCGCTCGATATCAGCTTCATACTCGCCGTCAGTTGGTTGTGGTGACTTTTACGCGATCGGCGGCCGCCCATATCAAAACCAAAATTCGGCAGCATTTAAAAACGCTTTCTTTGCCCCAGGGCGGATTCGTCGTTCACACCCTGCACGGGCTGGCGTGGTCGATCGCTCGCAGCTACCCAGAGCTTTCGGGACTTAACCCAGACAGCGTTTTGGTCACGCCCAATCAAGGACATCGGCTAATTCGCACGAGTGTCGAACAGTGGATCGGCAACCATCCGCAGCTTTTTCAACAGTTGCTCGAAGGCAGACAGTTTGATGGCGAAGAAACTGAGCGGTTGCGACGACAAGCCGTTCTCAGAACTGAAGTGTTACCTGCGCTGGCAGACACCGTGATTCGCGAGGCCAAAAGTTCGGGATTGATGCCCCAGGATTTGCGCGATTGTGCCTCCGACCATTACTTGATTCTAGAAATCGCGGCTGGACTTTATGAACAATATCAGTCACAGCTTCGCGCCAGAAATTTGATTGATTATGACGAAATGATCTTGGGTGCCCTGCGCGTGTTGGAAACTCCGACGGTGCGCGATCGCTGGCAGAGGCAAGTATTCGCGGTCTTTGAAGACGAGGCGCAAGATTCCAGCCCATTGCAGACTCGATTGTTAGAAATTCTCGCGGCTGATCCCGATCGTCCCGAATCAAATCAACAAAACCTGGTCAGAGTGGGCGATCCCAATCAGGCGATCAATTCCACTTTTACGCCAGCCGACCCGGTTTTCTTTCGTCAATTTTGCGAAGAATGCAGCGACGAAGACCGACTGGCTGAGATGAATCAAGCAGGTCGCAGTAGTCAAGCGATCGTCGATGCAGCAAATTTTGTGTTGCAGTGGGTGAATGGAAGACACAAAGTCAGTGAGGAGAGAGGAGAGAGGAGTGAGGAGAGGAGTCAGGGAAGCCTTCCGTTGGAGTCTCCGTTTCGTCCTCAAAAAATTCATCCTGTGGCGTTTGATGATCCTCAGTTGGATGCGAATCCGTTGCCCGAAGGGTTGGGGCTGGAGATTTACACGCCGGACGATGTGTATCAAACGGTTGAATTAATTGGACAGCGATCGCTCACTCTATTCACTCAAAATCCCGATGCTCAGGCGGCCGTTCTGGTGCGTACCAATGATCAGGGGCGGTTTGTGGCGGAGCAGATTCAACGCTGGCATGGTGAAAATTTGAAGGTGTTTGATGTGGGACAGCGCGATCGCCAGTCTCATGTTCCGGCTGAAATGCTGGCGTTGTTGCAGTTTCTCGATCGCCCCCATTCGCCAGACAATCTCAAAGCGGCGCTCACGGTTTTGGTCAGTCGTCGGCTGATCCCCAATCAAGATTTGAATGCGTTAGTCACCTTTCCCGAACAGTTTTTGTATCCCGCACCGCTCGACCCTCCGCAAGCGCCCGCCGTTAAGGAAGCGAGCCGTTATTGTGTGAGTCTGCTCCGCGCCAGATTAGAACTGCCGATTTATCAACTGATTTCTTTTTTGGCGTACACCCTGATTTACGACCAGACCGAGTTGGCGACGGCGAATAAGCTGTCCGATCGCATTCTCCAACAAGCTACTGAGAATTCTTTGGGCGCAGTTTTAGAAGTCTTGTCAGAGATCGTCAGTTCAGAGCGATTTGAGCCAGTCGAAGCGGAAGAAGACGATCGCTATGTGCGCGCCAGCCAGCTTACGGTGATCACGATGCACAAAGCAAAAGGACTGGACTGGGATTACGTCTTCATTCCCTTTTTGCATGAGAACATGATCCCCGGCAGTTTGTATGTGCCGCCGCAAGCCAAGTTTATTGGCGACTTCACCCTGTCAGAAGTGGCCCGCGCTCAGATTCGAGCGATCGTTCATCAACAAGAAATTCCCGATGTTTTCACCGCCTGGGAACGCGCCGGACACCTCAAAACCGCCGAAGAATTTCGTCTTCTCTATGTGGCGATGACACGAGCCAAACGCCTGCTGTGGATGTCAGCCGCCAAACAAGCCCCCTTTGCCTGGAGCAAACCAGAGAACTTGAGCGATCGTCCTCCCTGCCCAGTGATTCCTGCCCTCAAAGCAAAGTTTCCCTTAGCCGCGATCGCAGAAGATGACGAAGACGTTGCTTTTTAACGCTGATAAATCCTGCTTTTTTAGCCTTGCTTTAGAATCTCCGTCACCCAGTCCTGATCGTGAGGAGAAAGGGCAGGTTTGAGCGGCTGAGAATAGTCGATCGCTAAATCAAATCGGGCCCGATCGTAAATTTCATTCAGCAGCTTTTGCAAATCAACGATGGGTTCGGGTTCTCTCGCTCGTAGAGGAATCGGAATTGCCGGGATCGAGGTTCTCAAATCAAAGGTGTACAAGTCTGCATCGGGTCTGTCTACACTGCGGCTGACCAAAATTCGATATGCGTCATCGACTGCACCGACGATCGGCATCGGGTCGCCCAGTCTTAGGAAGTCAATTTCTACCAAATTTGTGGAAGATGCCAGAATTTTCTGACGCTTGTTTTGGTAAGTTGATCGACCTTCTTTAGACCGCTTGTTTTTGGGTGAAAGAATCTCAACGATCGAGATCAATTCTTTGGACTGAGTTGAGCGCACTTCCAAAAACCGTTCTGTCACCTCTTCTGGCATGGGAACTTTCACTTTATTGGGTTCGGTGCTTTTTACCGTTGCTAACGGTGTTCCAGAATTTTGACGATCGCTCACCGCAACATCTGCAATTCCCACCAACAGAAGATCATCAACACTGGAATAAACTCGTTCCTCGATCGACACGCGATATTGGGGGGCAATTTGAGGCGTGAGATCGTCTGCGATGGCTACAATTAGCCGATTATGAACCTGGTGCCACAGTTCGGGTTGCTCTAAATAAGGGTTCATACCAGGAAACGGGTTAGCCATCTCACACGCTCACCATTGCTTATTTTGATTCTATGTTGTCTTTGCTGCCAAGGTTTAAACGTCAAGTTTGGGTGCAGTCTGCGGCACGAGGACTCTTTCAAGTCGGGCAAGGGCTACTTCAGTTTTATGTGCCGATCGTCTTTGTTAATCAGGTCGGTTTGTCTGCCACCTCAGTTGGAATCGGGCTGGCCAGTTCCTCAATTTCTGGAGTGGTGGGGAATTTTTTGGGCGGTGCCCTATCAGATTCACAAACAGGCCGGCGGGGAACATTGCTTTTATCGGCGAGTTTATCAATTTTGGCCGCGATCGCCCTCGCCTTCACTCAAACGCTGCCGATGCTGATTGTCGCAAACTTGCTGTTGGGGTTGAGTATGGGGTTTTATTGGACAGCCGCCGATGCCGCCGTGATGGATATGACCGAACCAGAGCAGCGATCGCAAGCCTTCGCAATGTTGGGCGTGACAGATAATCTCGGTGTCGGAGTCGGCATTTTGGGCGGCGGATTGTTATTAGCTTTAGTCAAGCAACCGCGATTTCTCTTCCTATTCACCAGCTTGTTGTTTGTCGGCTTTTTGATTTTGATTCAGTTAGGCATTACCGAAACGAGAGAGAAACCTGGAGAACATTCAGAAGGCTGGTCGATCGCGCTCCAAGACAAAGCCTTGAGAATCTTCGTCGCTGCCAACATCCTCTTCACCACTTACATCGCTTTAGTGAATGTGGCCTTGCCGCTTTACTTCACCAACTTTTTGCTCAAATCGTCTACCGCGAATATTGCCAGTTCGTTTACCTGGTGGTACATCGGATTGGGAGCCGTTTTGCAGATTCCGATCGCTCACCTCTTCGCCCCTTTGGGCAACATTCGCGCGCTCGCCGTTTCGATGGGTTTGTGGAGTGGGGGATTTGGTCTCGTATGGTTGATGGGCGGATTAGCATCGGTGCAGCCTCCTGTTCAAATCGGAGCGTTGGGCGTATTAGCGATCGCCACCATCCTCTACCGACCCTTTGCCGCCGCCTTACTCTCACAACTCGCCCCCCCATCGCTTCGAGGAATTTACACCGGAATCAGCGCTCAATGTTGGGCGATCGGCTACTTTGTCGGGCCAATTCTCGGCGGTTGGGCACTAGATCAGACCAGCGAAGTCACCCGAACTTTCTGGCTATTTCTGGGATTAAGCGGCGTGATCGGACTCCTAATTCTCTGGCGTTTGTCCAACGAAAAGGGAACGATCGCCCCAACCCAAGAAGCAACCTAGCCCCCTCCTCCCTCCTCTCTCCTCTCTCTTCTCTCCTCTCTCCTCCCTCCTCCCTCCTCCCTTCTTAAAGAATCCCTTCCTTCTTGGCCATCGCCACCATCAGATCGATCACCCGCTTCGAGTAGCCCCACTCATTGTCATACCAGGAGACGACCTTGAAGAAGTTTGAATTTAACTCAATGCCCGCCCCCGCATCAAAAATACTGGAGTGGGGATCGCCCTGAAAATCAGTCGAAACCACTTCCTCATCGGTGTAGCCCAAAATATCCTTGAGGTCGCCTTCTGAAGCCGCCTTCATCGCCGCACAAATTTCTTGATAGCTCGTCGCCTTCTCCGTTTTGAAGGTCAGATCAACGACAGAAACATCCGGAGTCGGGACGCGAAACGCCATACCCGTCAGCTTTCCCTTGAGTTCTGGAAGTACCAGAGTGACTGCTTTTGCGGCTCCCGTCGAGGCAGGAATAATATTTTGAGCGGCTCCCCGTCCGCCTCGCCAATCTTTTTTGCTGGGGCCATCGACCGTAGGCTGCGTTGCTGTCATCGCGTGAACCGTCGTCATCAGCCCTTCTGTCAGACCAAAATTGTCGTTGATCACCTTAGCCACCGGGGCCAAACAATTCGTCGTACAGCTTGCATTCGAGACGATCGTATCTTTCTCAGGATCAAACTGGTCATGATTGACCCCCATCAACAGGGTTTTGACGCGATCGGGTTCCTTCGTGGGCGCAGAAATGATCACTCGTTTTGCCCCCGCCTTGAGGTGATTAGACGCGCCTTCAAAGTCGGTAAATAAGCCTGTAGACTCCACTACATAATCAGCACCATCCTTGCCCCAGGGGAGATCTGCGGGATTGCGAATGGCCGTACAGGAGATGAATTTTCCATTCACGACAATGCCATCTTCTTTGGCTTCGACGGTGCCATCAAACGTGCCGTGAGTCGAGTCATACTTGAGCAGATAAGCCAAATTGTCTGGGGGAACCAGGTCATTGATGCCGACAAATTGAATGTTGGGATGATCAATTCCCGCCCGAAATACGAGCCGACCAATGCGACCAAACCCATTGATGCCTACTTTGACGATCGTCATGATGCAGTCCTCAAACAGCGCAGATTGCAAACAAGTTATCGTATTTCTCAACAGAACGGGGCTGACATAATCTTTTCATCACCTTAAGAATCGTGAAAGACTGATCTGAACCGTTATGCAAAACTGGGATTGCAGTTAAAGAGGAACTGACGATGACACAGCAGCCCCTTGCAGGCAACTCAAAGAAAGCGCCCTATCAACCTTCACTATTGCGCCTACTTCATGGCATTAACGCCCTAATCGCTTTGTCGGCCCTAATTACCGGATTTTGGGTTTACAACATCTTCGACGGTCGGTTTGGCAAATTGCCCCTGCCGCGAGTCAACGATATTATTGGCATTCATGGCACCTTTGGCAGAATATTCTGGTTGTTTACGCCGCTCTTTATTCTCTACAGTGTTGTAATTGGCTATCGTCGCCTGATCCAAAAAGATTCTCTAGTCAAACTCAAACAGCTCAACACGCCAATCTGGTGGTACACGCTACATCGCATCACCAATACAATCATGATTCTCGCGTCTCTGTTTGCGGTCAGCACCGGGCTATTGATGCAAGAATCGTGGCTACCTTCCAGGGAGTTGGATCACACTGCCTATTTACTGCATCTGGCAGCTTGGGCGACGTTGCTGGGTTGTCTAGTGCTGCATTTAGCCATGAGCGTCAAAGTCGGCGGAATTCCATTACTGTGGTCGATCGCCAACTTCAAGTATCGCCCCGGAGACAGCCCTAAGCTGTGGCTACAAAAAATCCGCGATCGCCGAGAATAAAAGTTACCGTTTTGGCAGAATACTGAGTCGGCTGCTAATCGCTCATCGGTTTGTTAGCCTACTGGGTTACCTGTAAGGCAGTACTTCAGGTGTGCTTGCAAATGTTCCACGCTACACAGCACTGGATCTAGACTGTCGAAGTTACGTGGGTAAGGATGGCGATGGAATTTCACAAATCCAATTAGCCATAGACACTTGCTTTTGCGGGTATTTAATTAAAGCGACAAAAGCGGCAAGCTATTCGATCTGAATTAATCGTTCTTTATCAGGAGAGTGACACCAAGAAGCGAGGGAAGCAACTAGAAGTAATTTTGAATAGCCTGTTTGAGAGTGAGGGAATTTTGATCAGAGAATCTTTCACTATAAAAGGTGAAAACAATGAAGGAGTAATTCAGCAAGTTGATGGAGCTATTGAGGTGAACAGCCATCTTTATCTTGTTGAAATGAAGTGGTGGAAAGAAGCTTTGGGTCCCGGTGATGTTGCACAGCATGTCATGCGCCTTTTTGAGAGGACTGATGTTCGCGGTATCTTTATCTCAGCTTCTGGTTATACTGATGCAGCAATCATCAATATTCAGAAGGCACTTAATCAGAAAATTATTGTGCTTTTTACCTTAAAAGAACTTGTTCTTCTTTTAGAAGGAGAAAACTCTTTCGAGTCTCTTTTGAAGTCCAAGGTTGAGGCTATTCAGCTTGAGGGGAAGCTTGTGTATGACCTTTAAAGAGTGGATTTGCTTATTCTCTAAGTCATTGGAGGCAAACCAAAATATGCCCTAAAGCCGGATAAACGTCATCGTCAACTTTGTCAGGTTCATCTATGATTTAGATAGTTGAGTCAAAGCCAATCTATGCCAGTCTTAGCACCAAAATCTTATGTAGAGTACCGAAACGAGAGTTACTGGGTAGAAGGAACTCGGATTTCTCTTGACTCGATTGTCTACGTTTTCCAGAAAGGGTTATCACCGGAAAGTATTGTTCAGTCTTTTCCGTTGTTAACCCTTGAGCAGGTTTATGGTGCGATCGCCTTCTATCTTGCCAATCGTACTGAGATTGACGCTTACTTGGCAGCAGAGGAGGAGGCGTTTGACGCTATGTCCCAACCGCTACAAACCACTGATCCTGTTTTGTATAACAAGCTTATGGCAGCGAAGGCAGCGAAGCGGCAGGTAGAATTGTGACCATACGTTATCAGGCTGATGCTGATTTGAATCAGGCGATTGTAACGGGTGTTTTACGGCGAGAACCTACAATTGATTTTCAAACCGCTTTTGCTGCTGGATTGGAAGGTGTTAAAGATCCAGAAGTGTTGGCAATCGCAGCAGAACAAGGGCGTATTCTCGTCAGTCATGATCGCAGAACGATGCCATTGGAGTTCGCCACGTTTGTTACCAGCAGTCAAAGCTCAGGAGTTATCATCGTTTCGAGAAAACTATCGATTGAAGTTGTTATTGAGGAATTGCTGCTAGTTTGGGCAGTATCCAGTGCAGAGGAGTGGGTAAATCGCATTGCAAAGTTACCCCTTTGACGCAGGCTAACAACCTTGGTGCAGCGGACGGTATCAAGATCTTGGTGGTGATACAAAGGTGATCTGCCGCCGCTGACCAGGAACGGTAGCAGACATAGCGGATGCCCGATCGTTCCCAAGTAGAAACTATTCACGAGCTACATTCGACACCTCCTCCCTCCTCACCTCCTTCCCTGCATGACTTTTACCATTCAAAACGCTCTGATCCCAGTTGACCAAGGCTATACGGCGACGGATATCTACATTGAAAACGATCGCATCCAAATGATCGCGCCTCACCTTGAACCGATCGGCACCCTGATCGACGGGCGCAACAAATTACTCCTTCCTGGCTTTGTCAATGCTCACACTCACTCTTCAGAAATGTGGCAACGGGGGATCATTCCTCCCACACCGTTAGAGCTTTGGTTAGCCGAACTGTATGACTTCTCACCACTCGATCCTGAGCAAGCCTATCTGAGCGCCGTGGGCACCGCCGTCGAAACCTTGCTGACTGGAGGAACGAGCGTTGTCGATCATTTGGTGTTGATTCCGGGAAAGGAGTTGGAGACGATCGCGGCTGCGGTTCGGGCTTATCGTCAGGTTGGAATTCGGGCATTTGTGGCCCCGCTGATTCAGGATGAGGCGATGTCGAGCGGCATTCCCACGGGGGGCGGTGAGTCAGAACGCGAGACCTATGTGCGACCGACGAAGGCGACTTTGGCCTTGATGCAAGAAGCCGTGACGCAGTTTCACCGCCCGGATCAGGGGGTCAATATTCTCGTCGCACCCACAGGCACTCAGCTTTGTTCGGATGCGTTGTTTGAGGGGTGTATTGAGTTGAGCGATCGCTACAATCTTTGTCGTCACGCCCACCTACTCGAAACCAAAGCGCAGCAGCTTCTCGCTCAAGAAAAGTATGGCTGTAGCGCGGTTGAACATCTGAAAAAAATTGGCTATCTCAGTCCTCGCACCTCACTGGCTCACTGCGTTTGGCTAGACGATGCCGATATTGAAATCATGGCCGCTACGCAATCGACCGTGGTTCACAATCCGCTGAGTAACTTGCGTCTGGGCAGTGGCATCGCTCCCATTCTCAAATATCGTCAGGCGGGGGTGAATGTCGCGATCGGCTGTGACGGCTCCGCCAGCAACGATTCGCAAGACTTGTTAGAAGCGATCAAAGTCGGCTCAATTTTGCACAATGTGACTGACCTGGATTATCACCATTGGATCACGCCGAGGGAAGCGATCGCAATGGCCGCGTTAGGCGGTGCGAAAGGTTTAAATCTAGCCGACGACATGGGATCGTTAACGGTTGGCAAGAAAGCAGATTTAGTGTTGTATGACTTGATGAGTCTATCGTTGTTACCGCGAACTGATCCAATTGGGTTACTAGTTTTAGGTCGTCCAGTCAACGCTGTCGCACACGCCTGGGTGAATGGGAATCTAATTGTCAAAGATGGCGAAATGTGCAACGTCAACGTCAACGAATTGAGACAAAATTTGTTCGATCGCAGCGAATGGAGTACCAAACGCCAGGCTCCCTCGGTCGCTCAAATCGAAGCCAAGTATCGATCGGTCATGGGGTTACCCAGCGTCACACAGGGCTACTCCTAATTGACATCCTCCCCACTGCATAGGCGGATGGGGCTTCCCAATGATCACGAACTAAATAACGTCAGTTCGATGAGAGTGACTCGCTTCGTTTCAATCGGCTTCAGCCCCCTAAATCCCCCACAAGTGAGGGACTTTGAACGAGAAATATTGTCTCAAAGTCCCCCAAAATTGGGGGGTTGGGGGGCAGAAGTGCTGAATAACGAAGTGAGAAAACTCCATCGAATTTACGTTAAATCAGGACATTTTCATAACCGTCAATGAGTCAACAGGGATGCGTGGTTTTCCTTCTGGTATATCTTTCTGTTAATCTGGGTACAGCGATCGCGTAAAGGAAACACGGGCATGAGCGAGAGTGCCGTTTTGATCTCCGGTTCTGCTAGAAATCGAGTTGACCATGATGTGTTTATCTCCTACTCGCGGCGAGATGGTGAGTTTGCTCGGCGGTTGCTGGGGGCGCTCAAGGGTGAAAATCGGGATACCTGGGTCGATTGGCAGTCGATTCAGGCGGCAGAAGATTTTTGGCAGGCGATCGAGACGGGCATTGAGGCGGCCAATACGTTCATTTTTGTAATCAGTCCCGATTCGGTGGCATCTGAGTATTGCAACAAAGAAGTTGACTACGCGGTTTTGCACAAAAAGCGTTTGATTCCTGTGGTGTGTCGTGAGGCAGGAGATGTTCATTCGGCACTGCGATCGCTGGACTGGATTTTTTTACGAGAACAGGACGACTTTGAGCCTGCGTTTGCGCGATTGGTAAAGGCGATCGACACCGATCTGGAGCATACGCGATCGCATACGCGATTGTTGGTGAAGGCGATCGAATGGAACAAGCGGGGACGAGATGACAGCTTTTTGCTACGAAAACGTGACCTGACAGATGCAGAATATTGGCTGACGGCTAGTGCAGAAAAGGAGCCGATTCCGACTGAGTTGCATCGAGATTACATTACCACCAGCCGCAAGGTTGAGGATGACTACAATCTACTGCTGGCAAAGGGGAGACGCGCACAGCGATGGGTGGGAATTGCGGCGATCGTCGTGCCTGGTGCGGTGGCGATCGCCTTAGCTTTAGGAATCTATTCTGCACAAGTCAGCGCTGAACTAGCACAAAAAAAACAAAACATCCGGGACGTGTGGCAATTTACCGATGCTCTGGCTGATAGTGCAAAGGGAAACTACGGCAGTGCCCTGAATCGGCTGGCAACAGTGATAGATCGAAATCCTCGCAGCACCTTTGCTCTAATGGGGCGTGGCTATGTTTTTTTACAGATGGGAAACTATACAGCATCGGAAGCAGAATTTAGGCGGGCACTTCAGATTGACCAAAATGACCCAACTGCCTGGCTTGGCTTGAGCAATGCGCTGTCTTACCAAAACAAACTCGATGAGGCGATCTCTGCCCTCAACCAAGCGATCAAGCTTGACCCCAAATATGCTGTGGCTTACAACAATCTGGCCAATGCGCTGAAAGACCAAAACAAACTAGATGAAGCGATCGCGGCTTACAACCAAGCGATCAAGCTTGACCCCAAATATGTTGATGCTTACAACAATCTGGGCAATGCGCTGAGAAGCCAGAACAAGCTTGATGAAGCGATCGCAGCTTACAATCAAGCGATCAAGCTTGACCCAAAATATGCTGACGCTTACTACAATCTGGGCAATGCGCTGTCTGCCCAAAACAAACTTGATGAGGCGATCGCTGCCTACAACCAAGCGATCAAGCTTGACCCAAAAGATGCTACGGCTTACATTTACACAGGTCTGGGCAATGTGCTGTCCGACCAAAACAAACTCGATGAGGCGATCGCCGCTTACAACCAAGCCATCCACCTTGACCCCAAATATGCTG